>JAPULC010000118.1 GCA_027295305.1 Gammaproteobacteria bacterium | reverse complement strand
ATGCCGATCGGCGAGGCGATGTTCACGCAGCGTGCGATTCGCCGGATGAAGCCGGATCCGATTCCCGACGAGCACATCGAGCTCATTTTAGATGCGGCGACGAAAGCCCCGAACGGTGGCAATTCACAACCCGTGCGTTTTCTGGTGGTCAAAGACGCCGCAAAACGCGCCGCTTTTGCCGAGCTCTATCACGAGGCCTGGTGGGCGAAGCGTCGCGATCGCGAAGGTTGGAAGACCAAGGAAGATATTCCGCCGGAGGAGAAGAGCTACTTGAGCGCCGCGCGCCTCGCCGACGAGTTCGGTATCGCGCCGGTGGTAATTCTCGCCTTTTCACAACACGCATCGCTGGGTCACTCGGTGTATCCGGCGGTGCAGAATCTGTTGCTCGCTGCACGTTCGCTTGGAATCGGTTCCGTGCTGACGCTCCTGCACGCTGACGTGATGGTGCGCGTGCAGGAGCTGTTCGAGATACCGCCGCAGATGGCATTGCACGCGTGCATTCCGCTCGGCTATCCGCGCGGACGCTTCGGTCCGACGAGTCGACTGTCCGCCTCGCAGATCACGTATCTGGATCGTTGGGGAGACCCACCGCCGTGGAAGTGAGGGTGCATCGACAGACGCCATGAAGCAGGTTGCATTCAGCATTGAAACTGATGAAAGCTTGATTGTTCTTACGAGGAGAGATTGAACATGTCCGCACTCGAGGGGTTCCGTGAAGAAGTCCGCGCCTGGTTGGACGAGAGTTGCCCGCCCGGCGCGCGTGGCACCGGCGAGACTTCGAGCGGAGGCACGAAGGTGCCGATCCAGGGCTCCGATACGAAGCGCTGGTTGGAGGTGTGTGCCGAGAAGGGCTACACGGTTCCCAACTGGCCCACGCAATACGGCGGGGCGGGTCTGGAGAAAGACGAATACCTCGTGCTGCTGGACGAGATGCGTCGCATCGAGGCGCGCGCGCCCCTGGGTGGAATGGGTGTCACGATGATTGGCCCCACGTTGCTCGAGTACGGCAACGAGGATCAGAAGAGCCGCCATCTGCCGCGCATTGCCCGCGGAGAGATTCGCTGGTGCCAGGGCTACAGCGAGCCGGGCGCAGGCTCCGATCTCGCGAGCCTCAGAACCCGCGCGGAAGACAAAGGCGATCACTTCGTCATCAATGGACAGAAGATCTGGACATCCGGCGCACAGTACGCCGATTGGATCTTCTGCCTCACCCGCACCGACCCCGATGTGCCGAAGCACGAGGGCATCAGCTTCCTGCTGTTCACCATGGATCAGCCAGGCGTGACCGTGAAGCCCATCCGCTTGATCAGTGGCACTTCTCCGTTCTGCGAGACGTTCTTCGACGATGCCATCGCGCAGAAGGAGGACCTCGTCCACGAGCTCAACAAGGGCTGGACGGTGGCCAAACGCCTGTTGCAGCACGAGCGCTCGGGAATATCGAGGCTCGCCTCGGGGGATCGCGAGCGGCAGGTGGGGCGGCCTCTCGCAGCGCTCGCCAAGGAGTATCTGGGTGAGGAGAACGGACGCATTGCCGACGACGGGATTCGCACCGCAATCGCTAGGCAGAACATCAACCAGCGTGCCTTCGGATTGACTCAGCGTCGTACCGTCGAAGAAGCCGAGGGGACGAAGACGCCGGGACCGGCGACCTCCATCTTCAAGTTCTATGGGGCAAACATGCGCAAGAACGCGGCTGAGCTGCAGATGGCGATCCGCGGGACACACGGCATCGGCTGGGAAGGCGAAGGGTTCAGCGAAGAGGACATCAGCGCAACTCGCAACTGGCTCGGCGGCAAGGCGGGCTCCATAGCGGGTGGCACCAACGAGGTCCAGCTCAACATCATCGCGAAGCGTGTCCTCGGCCTGCCCGATTGACGTGCGGAGAAATTGTGCCAGGCACAATTTCTCGGACATGATCGAAGATCCGGGACAGGGTTGTCGCGCCAGCCTTGCGGCTGGCGTAAGCAGGACCGCTTTTGGCGGAGCCTTTTACGGAAGAGCGCGCAGCAAAAAGAAAGGGCCTGGGAGCGCGGTGGGAGACCACCAAGATGAAGGCGAACTTGGTTCGCCGCAGCGTGGGAAGAAATTCGCCCGGACGGCGAATTTCTGGACATAAACTAGAAATCCCAGCCAAGGTGTGCCTTGGGTAGGCGCATCGTGTCGTCGAGATCGTTGAGCAGTGACGCCGACGCTTGCAGGTCATCGGTGATCGCCAGGCTCGACGCTGGGCGGATACCGAACCAGAGGCGACTGAAGGCATTGACCGAAGCCGTGAGTGTTTCGAGCTCGCGCCGCTCCCCCGGCTCGACGCCGGAATCTGAACCCAGCGTCACCACATACTCGCCACCGATCCCTTGCCAGTTGCTACCCCGCGCGCCCGCGCGCGATTGATCGAGGAAGTCCTCGACCGGGTCGGTGAGGTGCAGGTTGAATCGCACTTCCGGGGTGTTGAGATGAGTTTTCGCAAGGCACGCCTCCAAGTTCAAAATGCGAAGCTGCCAGTACGCCATCGAGCGGCTCGAATTCTCGTGCGCGGATTTCGCGGTGATACGCCGGTGACGAAACGGTTGCTTAAGCAGATCCTGTAGCTGCACGTCGCCGAGCTCGAGCAGCCCAATGCTCGACACTTGATCACCGAGGGATTTGACCAGCGCGAGTAATTCCAGCAGTTGCTCGCCGCTCTGGTAGGCGCGAGCTGCAATGGTGTACGGACCGTGCTCATCTTTGGGTGCGCACCAGATGAAGTGAGTGAGCTCGCCTTTCAGACCATCTCGATAGCCGAGACCGAATCCGTTCTCCGTCCACTCGAGCTCGGACTTGACGATCTCCGGCGGGCTGAGGTTACACCCGCCGTGACCTCTCTTACGTTCTAAGAGCGAGGCGTGAATCTCGCGCCAGTCGTCCTTGCCGAGCCTCTTCGGCACGCGAAACGGGCGATCCACGGTGAGCGATGCGGGGTCGAAGGTGATCCACTGCTCGTAGCTCCCCGAGCCGAAGCCCACCTTGTCGTAGAAGCCCTGCTCGAACATGCCCAGTGCCGATACTTCGAAGCCGCTCTCCGCATCCCGCGCGAGCGCCTGCGCGGTCAGCCTCCCGGCGAAGCCCTGCTTGCGCGCGATGCGGCTCGTCGTGACGGCAGTGACCGCCGAGAGCTCGAGGACTTCATTCTGATAAGCCATCGTGCCGGGTGTGCAATGCACGAGACACTCAGCTTCGCCGTCGATGGTGGCGACGAGAGACTGTCCGACGCTCAGGAACCCCGCGAGGGTTTTGGCCTGCTCGTCGTTTTCGATCCACCCGACCTCGCGCCAAATTCGTTGGACCGCTTCGAGATCGCGCGGTTCTTCATATGACCGATATTCCATACTCGCCTGTCGATTCACCGTGGCGGACGCGCGCCCGAAGGGCTCGGGTCAATCACCGTCGTGGGAGCTGATGACACCGTCTTCATGCAGGGTCTCGATTTCGTCCGTCGCGAACCCTATCTCACGAAGTAGCTCGCGTGTGTGCTCGCCGTGGTGAGGGGCGTGATGCCGGATTTCGGTCGGCGTGCCATCGAATCGCGCAGGGGGCCGCGCCTGGCGCAAACGCCCGGCATGGGGATGTTCCGTCTCGATGACAATGCCGCTCGCTTTGACCTGGGGATGATGGATCATCTCCTTGCGATTCAGAACCGGCGCGCAGGGCACGCCTGCGTCTTCGAGGATCTCGAGCCATTCGCTCGTCGTCTTGTGTACGAGGGCACTCTGAATCAGCTCCAATCGCGCGTCGGCATTTCGGTCGCGAAGGCCGGGTGTCTCGAAACGCGGATCGGCCAACCATTCCGGATGTCCCACCGCGTGACAGAGTCCTTCCCACTGCACATTGCTCATGACGGCCACACTGATGTGCCCGTCATGGGTCTCGTAGATGAGATCGATGAAGGTTGCTGCACGTTGCTCGCTCACCTCCTTGCCGATAAAGGTCTGACTGCCCATGTCTGACGACCACATGAAGGCGATGATCGAGTCGAGCATTGAAAGGCGCACGTGCTGACCTTCGCCAGTGCGCTCCCGCGCGAGGAGCGCGGACGAGACCGCCTGCGCTGCCGTGATTCCGGTGAGCTTGTCCGGCAATATCGTGCGGATCAGACGCGGACGCGCTTCGTCCGATCCCGCTTGCACCGTCGCGAGTCCGGACAGCGCTTGAATGATGGGATCATAGACAGGTTTGTGGGCGTAAGGCCCGGTCTCCCCCCAGCCGCTCATGGACAGATAGACGATGTCCGGCTTCACGGCGCGCAGATCGTCGTAGCCGATTCCCAGGCGCTCCACCACACCTGGCCTGAAGTTCTGCATGAAGACGTCGGCGGTGGACGCGAGACGTTTGAGAATGTCGCGCCCAGCGTCGGATTTGAGATCGAGGGAGAGCGAGCGTTTGTTGCGATTGTTGTTCACGAACGATGCGCTGAACTGACGGTGACTGTGGCCCGCCCGGCGCACGTGATCGCTGCGCCTTGGCGCCTCCACCTTGATCACGTCTGCGCCTTGATCTGCCAGGATCATCGAGCCGTAAGGACCCGCGATCATGGTGGTGAAGTCGATGATTCGGAAACCATCCAGAGGTCCGGGCATGGTCGCCTCCGTTGTTTGAGGGCTCGCGCAAGGCGCGCATTGTAACCTCAAGGCGGTGGGGCGGAAGGGCCGCGGGTTGTCTGGTGAGGTCCATTGCAGTCATCATGTCGCCGGAACTGGAGGACAAGAGATGGCTGAGAAGCTCGTTGGTGGCGATACCTTCCCAGAGCTCGCGCTCGACATTGCCGGGAGTGGTCAGATGACGCTGCCCGCTGATATAGAGACCCCCTTTGCGATCGTGCTCTTCTATCGAGGGCACTGGTGACCCTTCTGCCGCCGGCTGTTGGCCGGCTACGAAGAACGCCGTGAAGCGTTCAAGGAACTGGGGGTCAGCATCATCGCAGGCACCGTAGATTCGGAGGAGAAAACCCTCGAGGTAGCGAAGGACCTCGGCTTCCCCGTGGCCTACGGGATGACGCGGGAGATGGGGGACAAGATCGGCGCCTGGTGGGAAGAACGGCGCGATCACATTCAGCCCTCGGAGTTCATGTTGCGACAAGACGGACGGGTGATGGGCTCGACCTACAGCAACGTGCCCATCGGTCGCATGGATCCGGAAGAGGCCCTGAACCTGATGAAGTTCCTGGCGTCCAGGCGCAGTTGACGACTCGTCGCGCTTGGGGCTGCGCGTGGCGAATGGCAGAGTGATTGCGGTCTGTGTCCTGGCCAGCGGTGCGTGTTGGTCGGCGCCCGTTCAGGCGATCGACCGCCACTGTTCTACGACATGCCGGAATGTGTCGAAGCCTTCGACTTCCAGTCGAGCCAGCGCCGGCGGGAGCGTCAGCTCGTACTACATGAAGTGCGGCATCACCTCTTCGGTGAATATCGTGAACGACTGATGGCTCAAAGGAGCGCACATCAGGTACTCGAGGGGCAGCGTTTCCTCGAGCTCCTGTAGCTGGTCGATGACTTTCTCGGGGGTGCCGCTGATCACCACGTCTCTCAGATAGGCCTCCACCGGATCCTCGGCCACCGCCGCGTCGAGGGCATCGGTCGGCACCGTTTTCTGGTTGGGGTGGACGCTCGGTGTCCTTGGCTTGAGATACGAGCCGAACATGAAGCCAGCCCCGTTGCGCGCGACCTCTTCGGCCTGGCGCTCGGTCTTGCCCAGCGCAATGGAGCGCGCCATGGGAATCACGCGCCCTTCGATGGAGTGGCCTGCCCCTTCGAGCTCCTCCTGGTAGATCTTGCGCTTGGCGGCGATTTCCGCATGGGCTGCATGCGGATCCATGAGAATGGAAAAACCGTTCTGTGCCGACCATCTGACCGCGTCGGGGGAGGACGAGGCAAGCCAGACGGGCGGATGCGGCTGTTGTAGCGGTTTCGGCAGCACCTCCACGTCGTCGTAGTGACAGAACTCGCCGTGATAGGTGAGGCGATCAGACGTCCAGGCTTTGAGCACCACGTCGACGTGCTCGCGAAACTTCGGATAGCTCTCGTCGCGCTCGACGCCGAACGTGGCGTATTCCTTTGCATCGAATCCACGCCCTGCCCCCCAGTTGACGCGGCCATCGGAGAGCACGTCCAGAAGTGCCACTTCCTCTGCGAGGCGAAGTGGATGATAAAACGGCGTCAACGACACGGCGGTGCCGATCCGCAGACGCTTCGTGCGGGCCGCGATATGGGTGCCCATGAGGTGAATCGACGGGCACACGCTGTAGGTGCTGAAGTGATGCTCGGCAAGCCACACGGCGTCGTATCCGGTCTCCTCCATGACGTGGACTCGGTCGAACGCGCGCTCGTAGACCGTGGGGAGCGGCACGCGCCTCTGGGGCCAGCTGAAAAACTGTAGGACACCGAATTGCATGATCACCTCCCCTGAATGTCGGGACATTATCACAGTCCTGCGCGGCTTGAACCCACGCTGCCTTGACTGCGGTCAATGCAGACGGTTAGCCTCTGCGGCCCCTATAAGAACTCTCTCAAGGCCGATCGAGGAGTCAACATGATTCGTTTCTCAAGATGGATTGCCGCCGTCGTGGCGTGCGCCCTCATGCCCCTTGCATGGGCACAGGAGCTCTACGTCTATCCCGCTCAGGGTCAGAGCCAGGACCAGCAGCAGCAGGACGAGTATCAGTGCTACGGGTACGCGAAGAACCAGACCGGATTCGATCCCATGGCCGTGCCGACGGCAACGTCCGCCGCACCGCAGGAGGAGGGAGGCCTCGTTCGTGGCGCGGCCCGCGGCGCGGCCCTCGGTGCTGCCGTGGGTGCGATTGGCGGTGATGCGAAAAAGGGGGCCGCGATGGGCGCGGCCGGCGGCGGCATGATGGGCGGAATGCGCAAGCGCAACAGCCAGAAAAAGCAGCAGCAGTGGGAGCAGGAGCAGCAAGCCAACTATCAGAACAATCGCAACAACTACAATCGCGCGTATTCCGGTTGCCTGCAGGGCCGCGGTTATACGGTGAATTGAGGAGCCTGCTAACGATGACAAAGACAATTACAAGTCTCGCGGGCGCGCTTCTATTTGCGATTGCCTTCCCTGCAGCTGCCGAGGATTACTTCGACGGAAGCCATACGTTGCTCTGCACCATTGCGGCAATCTTCGAGTGCAGCGTCGGGAGCGGGTGTAGTCGCGTCACGGCCGAAGAGGTGGACGCGCCCAATTACTTCCTCGTGGACTTCAACCAGAAGATTCTCGTCACCACCCGGGCGCACGACGAGCGTCGCGAGAGCGCCATCGAGAACATGGAAACGGTGGACGACAAGCTCATCGTGCAAGGTATCGAAGACGGACGCGACGACGTTCCAAATGACGGCGTAGGCTGGTCGATGGCTGTGAACGACGACGACGGCGGAATGGTCATCAGTGCCGTGACGGATGGCGCTGCCTTGACCGGGCTTGGTTGGTGCGTGCCGACGGACTGAGCGCCATGAAACAGCTTATTTGCAATTCGACGTGGCTTCTCGTTGCGACGTTCGCCGTGGGCTGTGCGCCGGAGGCGCCCTTCAGCGGATCGCGTCCGCTGCTTTGCACGGCGGCCCAGATCTTCGAATGCAATCGGGCGGAGGCGTGCGTGTCGGTTGCCGCCGCTGACGTCGGGGCCCCTGAGTATTTTGTGGTGGATTTTCGGGAAAGGGTTCTCGTCACCACCCAGGTCGCCGCCGAGCGTCTCGAGAGCCCCATTGACCGCATGAGAACAGTCGGCGATCTGCTCATTCTGCAAGGCATCGAGGACGGTCGCGAAGGCCGGCCGGACGGTGCAGGATGGTCCGTGGCGGTGAACGACGACGACGGCACCATGGTGGCGAGCGCGGTGATCGATGACGCCGCGATCTTGTTGCTGGGGGCATGCGTACCCACGGAGTGATCCATGATGAGAGGCAGTTGCCTGTGCGGGGACGTGGCCTTTGAGGTGAGCGGCCCGTTCGCGGGCATGACGCACTGCCACTGTTCCATGTGCCGCAAGTTCCACGGCTCGGCTTTCGCGACCTACACCCGTGCCGCGGGGGAGAACTTCCGCTGGCTCGCGGGTGAGTCGTCGGTGGCGAGCTACGCCTCCTCTGAAGCGGGCGCACGTCGTTTCTGTACTCGCTGCGGATCTGCCGTGCCGTTCTTCGCTGGCGATGGCGCGGCGGCATTCGTGCCAGCGGGTAATCTCGAAGAGGATCCCGAAGTGCGCCCCCAAGCGCACATCTTCGTCGGATCCAAGGCCCCCTGGTACGAAATAACCGATGCGCTGGAATGCTTCGAGGCCTATCCCCCGGGGATCGATGCAACTGAGATCGAACGCGAGACGCGCACCGCGGAGACTCCGGGGGCGGTGGGAGGAAGCTGTCTGTGCGGCGCGGTGGCCTTCGAGTTCGAGGGTACGCCTCTGCGCATGGTGAACTGCCATTGCTCGCGCTGTCGCCGCGCCCGCAGCGCCGCCCATGCGAGCAATCTGTTCATCGATGCGGCTGGTTTTCGCTGGTTGCGCGGCGAGGAGCGGGTCAAGGCCTATAAGCTTCCGGCCGCGGCGCGTTTCGCCGTGGCGTTCTGCGAGATCTGTGGCTCGGAGCTGCCCCGGGTGATCCCGGGGGCAGAACGCATCAACATCCCCGCAGGCTCCCTGGACGACGATCCCGGCGTGACCCCGACGCTCCACATCCACGTCGGCTCCAAGGCCCCCTGGTTCGAGATCTCCGATCAGTTGCCCGCCTACGATGAGGGCGTGGCGTAAGCCACGATGGTGCCGCGTCGTTCATGGATTCGCGCCCGAGCCGACCCCGCGCGACGACCCCGCGACGACGATCATGCCACCTGCACGAGCTCGGTGGTGCGCCGCGTGAGGGCCTCTTCATCGCCGTCCTTGCCGTAACGGAAGCGCGCGTAGTCCAACATCAGCTCTGCCAGCTCCTCTGCGTGACCGTAGCGAGTCTCGCGCACGCGGTGTGCGAACTGGTGCAACGTCTCCCCCAGCCCGCGCTCCAGACCGAAAGCGAGCAAGTAGTCGGCGAGCTGTTCATAGCAGGGCAGCGGCCGATCGGCGTCCGGCTCCAGCTCGCGAACCTGGCGTGTGCGTCGTATGGCACGCAGGCGCATGTATAGCAGAATCACCGCCAGAATCCCGAGTATCGAATAAAGATCCCGCTCATCGAGTCGCTCGATGCTCTGGTCCGTCAGCATGGCGAGATATTCGAAGAGGCTTCGCAGCCACGAGACCTCTCCGCGCGTGACCTCGAACAATGCACCCGGTGGCGTGGCGTCCCAGGTCTCCCAACCCGTCTCGGGAAACCACACCTCCACCCAGGCGTGGGCGTCGCGCTCGCGAACGGTGTAGAAGTCTCCGAACGGATTGCGCTCGGAGACGAGATATCCACCCACCACCCGGGCGGGTATGCGCGCGGTTCGCGCAAGCAGCGCCAGCGCCGAAGCGAAGAACTCGCAGTGACCGATCCTGTTCTCCAGAAGAAAGTCGATCACGGGATCTTGCAGGGTGCTGCGCGTGTGGTTCAGCGCATACGTGTAGGTGGTCTTGAGCTCGCTTTGAACCCGCATCAGCCGTTCCCGCGGCACCATCTCGGGCTCGGTCCAGTCGGCGAGCACCTGTCGAAGCTCATGTCGCAGCTCTACCGGCACCTCCAGGTCCACTTCCGTGGGTGGGGCAACGGGGAACTGGCTCGCACCGTTGACCTGAAACGCAAGTTGCATCGCATGGGCATCGGCGACTGCATACAGGATGCCATCGGGGGTCACGTTCACGCGTCCATCGTCAGCGGCGATGCGTGCAGCGCCGAGCGGCGCGAAATACCGATCGCTCTCACCATCGCCAACTCGTTCGACCCGGATCAGGTGTTCCATGCGCGGATTGAACTTGTCCACGCGCACGCTTGTCGTTTCGTCGCCTCCGAAGCGGCTCCATGTACCCGCGCGATACAGTCCATAGACGATGCCGCGCAGATAGCCTGGATTGGCGCCGTAGGTACGTAGCGCCACCTCCTCGGATTCCATGATGCTGGTGAGGGTGCCGAGCTGGAAGTGGCGGCCGAATCCGGTGCGCGGCTTCAAATATCCAAATACGTAGCGGTCGACCGCCCACTTCTGAATCGGCGGTAAGGCGATGGCGAGCGCGACAGAGAGCATTGCGGCGGTGAGCAAGGTGACACTCATAAGGCCCACGCGTCGACGACTGAGGGCCCCCATGGCAGGCTCCGATGGATCGTCCAGCAGCAGCGTGGCAATCGAGAGCGCCCCCCAGGCGATCGCGCCGATGACATAGCCGTCGCCAGCTGGCAGGGCCCCAGCGACGATCAGCGGGATCACACCGAGCACGGCCGTGCCTCGATGTCCGTAACGCGGCGTGGATTGCACGAGGCGAAATGCTGCAATCGATAGCCCAACGATGGCACAGCCGTACATGACGCTTCGGACGTAGAGATCGCTGTCTACCAAAAGCAGGGTGAGCATGACCGCGAGCAGCACCGACGTCAGCGTGCCGACAGCCTGCGCATAAGGTCCCATCTCGATGCGGCCGTTGGTTGCCCACGCAAGGGCGATGAAGACACACAGCACCCCTGCCACCAACGGCAGGTCGGTCACATAGCCGAATGTCGCGGCGGAGGCCACGAGCGCGAGGGCGGGGAACA
>JAPULC010000117.1 GCA_027295305.1 Gammaproteobacteria bacterium | reverse complement strand
GACGGGATTGTTGATCACCCAGCGAGCTTCGACCTCGGGATCGCTCGGCTCCACCAATATGTCGTTGATCTTGGCTTGCTCGTCTTCCAGCATGTCTTCCACGATGGCAACGTGGCTGGCGGGAACATCCGCCGCATGGAGTGCTTCGAGCCATGCCTTCAGCGGGCGCTTGCTGAATCCCTCGCGCAGAATCTCGGTCAGCTCAGCCTGATGGTCGGCGCGTGCCTCGGGCGAAGCGAATCGTGGATCACCCAGGAGATCTTCCCGTTCCACCTCCCGCAGAATAGATTCCACCTGTTCCTGGGTTCGCACCATGAACAGTTGCAGATGCCGACCGTCCGCGCATTCATAGATTGTGCGAATGGGATTGGGCGGACGATTTGCGCGATCGCGGCGTGCGCTGAAATCTGCACTGACGAGCGCCGCCTGACCCATGCAGCCGTTGCTCCAATAGCCGTTGGCGAGTAGGGAGGAATGCACCATCGTCCCCTTGCCGGTGCGTTCGCGGAGCAACAGCGCAGTCACGATGGCCGCGTAGAGCGACACCCCACTGGGATGATCACCCTGTCCGGCCACCGATGCACCCGGCGGTGAGCCCGGTGAACGCACGAGATCCATGAGTCCCGATCTCGCCCAGTATGCAATACCGTCGAAGCCTTCGCGGTCGCGCTCCGGTCCCTTCTCGCCATATGCCGTGAACGACGCGAATATCATCGTGGGACTCAGAGGTTTCAGATCTTCATAGGTGAGGCCGAGGGTACGGCGCATCGACAAGGGTTGATTCGTCACGTACACGTCGCAGTCCGCCACCAACCGTTTCAGTATGGCGCGCCCGTCTTCGCTCTTCAGGTTGAGCGTGATGCTGCGCTTGCCGCGCTGGTCCATGAGCCACGTATAGTTTACGTCGGAGGTGGGAGTCCCCGGGTTCATGGCCAATCGCCGGTACGGGTCGCCGTCTCCAGGAATCTCCACCTTGATCACGTCTGCGCCGAGGTCGCCGAGGATGGTTGCGGCGACAGGGGCCGCGATCCAGGACGCGACATCCAGAACCTTCAATCCCTTGAACAACAGCTCTTCACTCATGAATGCGACTCCTCGCCAGCCGATCGAAGCACTCGATGGGCATGGCGTTCCCGTCTCCCTCCGATAGGGTGATTTCACGCGATGCCCGTGTGGCCAGTTGTATTGCTATGACGCGGCCTCGTAGGTGCTTCGCCCAACCCCTTCCATGTTGATGCCTTCGATTCTAATGAGCCGTGTCTCCGCTACGCGGCTCGGTGAGTGCACGTCGCCCTCGTTGTAGAGATGAGCCTCCCCCGGGTTCAGATCATACGTTCGCGCGGGCTTCACCTTGCCCGGGCGATCGCCCTGCGCTGCTTCGATCACCTCCCAGTCCGTCATCTCGGTGGTGCCTCGAGCCTGCCCATAGATGGCCCACGACGGGCCGTGGTCGTGGGGCCGACTGCCTCGAGCACCGGAGTAGACATGCGCGAAAATGCAGAAGCCGAGATCCGCGTCCTCGTAGAGGAGCTTGCGAGGTGAGTCATTGTCGGGTCCCAGATGCCGCTCGACGAACGCGTCGTCGACGAGCACCCGTTCGAGGGCTGCGCGAACTTGCTCGCGCCCGGCTGCCCCTGGCTGCGCAGTCAGAAGTTCGTGCGCCACATGGGCAAATTCTTCCAGGGTCTGCGCCATGGATTCATTCCAGTCCGTTGGTCACCGCAATGGTACTTCCGACTGCGACGTACCCGCAACGCAGACCAGGCGGGCTGCCTCTTCAGCTCATCGGCTCGCGTGCTTTCCGGGTTGCCAGCCGTGCGCTGCGAGGTGTGCGTCGGCGAAACGCAGGGGCGAAGCCTCGAGCTCCGTTGCCACCGTGTCGTTCCATCGGTTGAGAAATCCAAACAGTGAGATCACGGCCACGATCTCTACGATCTCGCGTTCGCTGTAATGCTTGCGCAGCTCGTCGAAGTCCTCGTCCTCCACGCCATTGGGTACGGATCCGGCGCGCGCCGCCACCCGCAATGCCGCCCGCTCGGCAGCCGTGAAAATCGGGCTCGTCTCGTATTCGAATACTGCGGCGATCTTGTCCCCGTCCACGCCGCGCTTCTCGGCACTGTGGGATGTGTGGGCCTGGCAATAGCGGCATCCCGAGGCATTGCTCGACGTGAATGCGATCAGCTGCTTGAGGCCGGCGTCGATGGTGCCAGGACCCAGAACGGTTCCGGCGAACCCGGCAAAGCTCTGCATCAGCTCGGGCCAGTGGGCGAATGTGTAGAAGCTGTTCGGCACGAATCCCATGGCGTCCTCCACGCCTTTGAACAGGGCTTCGAAGTCTCCAAGCTCGGTGCGCTCTTTCGTTTCGATGCGTGGCATCGTCGTCTCCAACTGGCGGCTCTGACGGCCGGCTACAGTAGCATACCGTTGTGGCTCAGATTCCGCGGAAAGGTCTTGCGCGACGGCATCCGCGCGGTTACAAAAGTGCCTCAGACGGATCTCGTGCGCTGTCCATCCATCGGGGGAGGGGAC
>JAPULC010000116.1 GCA_027295305.1 Gammaproteobacteria bacterium | reverse complement strand
TTTTCAACTCTTCTGACCAGTAAACGGTTGGTACTCGAGACGGAAAAGTTGAAAAAGTTGCAGGCGGGCCGGGGATTTATCCGCCCGACGGGCACTCTGGCGGACAGAGCCCCCGACTACGCTTGCATCAAAGAGCCCGCGTACGTCTCACGTCGTTTCAACCCTCCCATGAACACCTCCTCGAATTCCGGCGCGACGGAATTGATCACGCACTCATTGCCCACCAGCGCGTCAGTCCACGCCTGGAGGTTGGGATATTCGTTGAAGAGCCCACTCTGGATGATCCGCTCGACCATCGAAAAACGTTGCAGAAACGGTGCGTAGGATGCGTCGACGAGACAAAGCTTGTCGCCGTTGAAGAATGGACCGTCGTTGCCACGCTCGTTTTCGATCGCTTCTTCCAAGCGGCTGAGGGCCTTGGGCGGCTTCTCGATGGCCTCCTCCAGTGCCTCCTTGGAGCGGGCGTACGTCACCGTGCCAAGCTGTCTGGAAAAATCCGGTACGAAGTCCGTCCACGCGCGATTTCTCGCCCGCTTGATTGCATCCTCGGGATGCAGGCGCGGCTCCACGGTTTCGTCCAGATACTCCGCAATGGCATTGGATTCGAACAGCGGTTGGTCATCCACGTCCAGCACCGGCACTTTGCCATGGGGTGAGATTTCCAGAAACCAGTCCGGCTTGTTGCGCAGGTCGATGTAGGTAATTTCGAAGTCAACTTCTTTCGCACGCAAAACGATCACGGCGCGCTGCACCCAGGGTCAGGTGACTGAGCTGACGAGATGGTACTTCTCGATCATTGAATGTCCTCCCGTGATGGGGTTTAGGGGTCAGACCCCTAATTTCGAGTTTGGCATGATCCCCTCTCGACAATCAATTATTCTCCCGCAGATGACCAAGCCGAAACCGATTCAGCTGGCGGTGGATGTGGGGGGCACGTTTACGGATCTGCTTGCCATGGACGCCTCGGGTCAGGTAACGGTCTTCAAGGTGCCCACGCAGGTGAAGGATCCGAGCGAGGGTGTGCTGAACGCATTGGCGGGTCTCGCCCAACAGTGGGGGATCGACGTCGAAGAGGTGATGGGGCGTTGTACCCGCTTCGTGCACGGGTCCACCATCGCCACCAACACGATACTCGAGCACAAGGGTGCGAAGGTCGGGCTCGTCACCACGCGCGGATTTCGCGACAGCCTCGAGATCCGGAGAGGCTATCGAGTCGATCAATGGAACCATCGAAGCGCCTTTCCGCCGGTTCTGGTACCCCGACACCTGCGGCTGCCCGTGGGAGGTCGCATCGATCGACGAGGCGACGAGATCGAAGCGTTCGTCGAGTCGGATGTCGCATCGGCCTGCGACATCTTCCAGTCTGAAGGCGTCGAATCCATCGCAGTTTGTCTGATCAACAGCTTCCTCACCGATGACCACGAACGGCAGTGCGCGGCATTGCTCGCTCGTCAGCGCGCCGATTGGCCGATATCTCTCTCGGCCGACATCGCGCCCATCATCGGTGAGTATGAGCGCAGCTCCACCACGGTGATCAACGCCTATATTGCACCGCGTGTCGTGAGCTACCTCAGCGCGCTGAACGAAGCGCTGAAGGCCAGGGGACTCGAGCACCCCATGCTTCTGTTACAGAGCAACGGTGGCATCATTTCGGTGGACGAGTTGGCCGAGCGCGCCGTGTCTCTGGTGCTGTCTGGCCCTGCCGCGGCGGTGGGGGCGCTCGATCTCTACAGCAACGACATTCAAACGCGGAATCTCATCTCGATGGAGATCGGGGGAACGAGCTGCGACGTATTGCTGATGGACGACGGCGACATCGCCATTCACGATCACCTGTTGATCGGCGGATACGATGTGGCGATCCCGTCGGTGGACATTCACACCGTCGGCGCGGGAGGCGGCACCATCGCGAGGGTCGACGAGGCCGGGTTGCTGGAAGTAGGACCCGAGGGCGCGGGCGCGGACCCCGGGCCGGCCTGCTACGGCCGCGGCGGCGAATTCGCGACGGTGACTGACGCCCAGCTGGTGCTCGGTCGTCTGCGAGCCGGAGACTATGCAGGCGGCAGCGTGCGTCTGAATCTCGACAACGCGAGAGACGCCATAGCGCGCGAGGTCGCAGGCCCCCTCGATATCAGCATCGAGAATGCCGCCGTCGGCATCGTACGTCTCGTCGAGCAACACCTGATCCACGCGGTCGAGCAGATCAGCGTCGAGCGCGGCCACAATCCCGAGAGCTTCACCCTCGTCGCATCGGGGGGCGCAGGGCCTATGCACGGCGGCTTCGTTGCCCACGCGCTCGGTTGCAGGCGCGTCTACATTCCACGACACGCGGGGGTGTTCTGTGCCGTGGGAATGCTGAACAGCGACATCAGGCGCGATTACTTCAGAGTGTATTTCAACTGGCTTCACGAGTTGCAGCGCGATCGCATCGCTCAGATCTTCTCGCAGCTCGAGGAACGGGCGCGGGACGATCTGATCGGAGAGGGAATCGATACGAACGCGAACGATCTGCGCACGCAGCTCGATCTGCGCTACAAGGCGCAACAGTGGTCCATCACCGTGGATGTGGAACGCACTCTGGATGAGGCGCAGATCAGGCAGCGCTTCGAGGGGGAACACCGAAGGCTCTTCGGGCACATCCAGCCCGACGGCTCCGTCGAGATTACGGGTCTGCGCCTGATCGCCACCGGAAGGCTGGAACTCGTGCAGGAGGCGGCCGCGGCCGAGACGAACGCCAAGGGTACGGCCGATCACCCTCTTCAGCGCGGCTCGAGAAGCGTGTATTGGGACGAGAGCGTGGGCTGGTGTGATACACCCATCTACACGGGCGGCGAGCTCGGTCCACGATTCGAATGCCGCGGACCTGCGATCATCGAGGAGCTCACCTCGACCATTGTACTGCCACCCGGAGATCTGCTTTGGGTGGATGAAAAGCGAAACTATCTCATCGAGGTGAATCGCGGAGAATGACGGGACTGGACCCCATCCAGCTCGCATTGGTGCAGAAGCGTCTGGACTACATCTCGCGTCAGATGGGATGGGTGATGACGCGAACGGCCCGCAGTCCGATCTTCAGCCAGTCCCACGATTTCTCCTGCTTTCTCTCGGATCCATCCGGAACACTCGTGAGTCAAGCCGACGGCATACCGATTCATACCGGTGGCGGCGGTTTTGCCGTGCGCGCCCTGCTGGCCGCATTCGACGATTCAATCGACGAAGGCGACGTCTTTCTCCTCAACGACCCCTACGTCGGCGGCGGCAATCATCTTCCCGATTGGGTGATTGCGAGGCCGGTATTTGCGCAATCCAGGCTCGTCGCGTTTACATGCAACCGCGCGCACCAGTCGGACATCGGCGGTGGAGCCGCGGGGACATACAATCCAGCCGCAACCGAGATCTATCACGAGGGCATCAGACTTCCGCCGCTCAAGCTCATCGAACGCGGCAGCCTGCGCAAGGATCTGTGGCAGTTACTGCTCATCAACACCCGCACTCCGGAGCTCATGGACGGCGATCTGCGCGCGATGATCGGCTCCACCGAGATCGGTGCAGAAAGGGTCGTCGCGCTGGCGGAAGAGCTCGGCTTCGACGACACGCTGGCGTATTTCAGCGGCATTCTCGATCACGCCGACCGACGTTTCAGACAGGCCATCGACAATCTTCCCAACGGTGTCTTCGAGGGGGAAGAGATCAGCGACAACGATTGCTTCGATGACATCGAGACACCGATCAAGGTCAAGCTCACCGTCGACGGTGACGAGATGACGGTAGATTTCACGGGCAGCGGTCCGCAGATGCGGGGATTCAAGAACAGCTCCATCGCCAACACCTATTCGGCGGTCTACATGTCTGTCGCCTCTTTTTTCGATCCCGACCTTCCTCGCAATGAGGGTTCGTTTCGCGGCATCACCATCGTGGCGCCGGAGGGATCGGTGGTAAATGCAAGACCCCCGGCGGCAATGACCATGTGCACGGTGTTCATTGCGCACGAGATCGTGCATGCCATCTGGAAGGCATTGTCCATTGCGGATCCTGCGCGCGGCTGCGCGGGTTGGGGTAAGAGCATCCACAACGTGAGCTACGGCCGTCATCCTGAGACGGACGAACCGTTCGTGATGTATCACTGGAACACCATGCCAGGGGGTGGCGCGGTGGATGGCCGCGATGGCTTCAATCAGATCGGCCACCTGATCGCCCTCGGCGGGCTGCAACTGCCCAACGTGGAAACCTACGAGCAGCTCTACCCCGTGCTGTTCAGGCGACAGGAATTTCGCCGCGATGGGGCTGGAGCCGGCAAATATCGCGGCGGCACCGGAATCGAATACGTGGTCGATGTGGACGTCGAGGCGGACTACTCGTTCAGGGGTGAAGGGCTGTATTCGGCGGCTGCCTATGGCCTCGCGGGGGGACACGACGGCGAGGTGGGGAACATGACCATCGTCCCGATCGAAGGCGAGGAATTCCATCCACCCAAATACGGTCTCCGGCAATTGCCCAAACTGACGCTGCGCGCGTCTTCGCCGGGGGGAGGCGGCTGGGGGGATCCGCGCGAAAGAGACCCCGAGGCAGTTCTGCGCGACGTCAAGGATGGCGTGGTGAGTCCCGAAGCAGCCGAGCGGTGCTACGGAGTCAAAATCGACGGATGAAGGGAACTTCGAAACCTGTGGGGGCGGACTTCCAAGCGACCTCGAAGAACCTTGTTCTGTAGGTAGCCTTCTGGTGTGGGAGCGGCTTTAGCCCGGGGCGCGTAGCCGCGAACGGTACGATTCGACGGCTGCAGCATTCGCGGCTAAAGCCGCTCCCACACAAAGATGAACAAGGTGGGGCCAGGCACCGGTGCCTGGCACCATTTCGCGGCTCAAGGCCGCGATCCGAGCTCTACGAAGTGAACCTCACCGAGCGTATCAATCGCTGCAATCACCCCGTCGTCGGCGATGGAAACGGCGGGCACGTGACGATCCGAGACCGCCGTTTCGATTTCCTCACCCGTCTCGAGCTCCAGCACCTTCATCATCCCGTCCTGACACACCGAGACGATGTAGCGCCCATCCGGCGTTACGCGCAGGTCGCGGATCCATTCTTCCTGCGGCAGGTAGATGGCAATGATGGATCGCTCTCGGAGATCGCAGACGATGACGCTGCCGTAGGCGGTGCCGACGACGCACGTGTGCCCGTCCGGCGACAGGGCAAGCGCCGAAGTCAAATCGATACCGGTCGTGATCTCATCGACCCGCTCGCCCGCCTGGAGGTCCCAGACCTCCAGGTTCCCGCTCTTCGCGGAGAATACCGCGGTTCGCAGGTCAGATGAGGTGGCGACGAAGGCGTGAACATCCTCGTCGTGCGCGTGAAATTCGCGAATGGCCTCTCCCGTTTCGAGATCCCAGAGCCGAAATGTTGCGCCCCCGGAAGTAATCGCACGTCGACGATCCGTGGTGAAGTTGAGGGAGAAGATCAAGTCGCCGTGACGCATCCGGTGCAGCTCCGCGCCGGATGTGAGATCCCAGATCTTGAGCACACCGTCGAAGGCGGCGGTCGCGACTCGAGTGTCCGACAGTGGACGGGTGACGTACACGAAACCCCTGTGCCCGTCGAATTGCGGCACGGCGTTTCCCACTAGACTACGCGCCTTTACAGAACCGTTAGCGTGACCCGTGATGACCGTCTTCCGATCGGGCGTCACGGCGCCGGAGATGATGCCGTGAAATTCTCCCGGCGCCTTCCACACCGCCTCCCCCGTATGGACGTCGAAGAGTGCAATGCTCGCATCATCGCTTCCACCGGCCACGAAACGTCCATCCGGAGAGAACGCCGCGGCGCGCCCGCCCGAACTGGCAGGGTTGAATCGTCGCACTTCGCAGGCCGAGTCGAGGTCCCAAAGTGTCAACTCCCCCGAACCAGTTGACACCGCCAGCCTGCCGTCAATGGATACGTCGAGCCCCCAGATGGGACCCCTGCTGATCTGCGTCCAGAGTGCCTCGCCGGTTTCCACGTTCCACAGCGTGAACGTGCCATCCTCGGACACGGCGAACACATGGGACTCGTCCACCGTCCTGACCTTCATCACCCATGAGGGGTGACCGGTCAGGGTGCGAATTTCACTGCCGTCGAGGCTCCAGACCTTGAGTGTGCGATCTCGCGACGCCGAGACGAGCTTTCCACCGGCAATGGCGAGATCGATGACCGCGTTGTCGTGACCCGTGAGCGTCGGGCCGTCCCAGATCCTGATGGTGCGGTCGAGTGACGCGGAGATGATCTGCCCGCCGTTCATTGCCAAGGCAAATACGCCGCGGTCGTGTCCCCTCAGCGTGTCGATCGGTTCGCCCGTTTGGCGATTCCACCGCTTGATCGTGCGATCCCGGGAAGCCGTAATGACCTGTTCACCGTCCGGGGTGAAGTCGATGTCGAGGACCGCCCAGGCATGTCCGGCCAGGGTCCTCACGAGCTCGCCACTTGCGGCATCCCAAACGTTGACCGTTCCGTCCAGGGAGCCCGCGTAGAGCTCACGTCCATCCGCGCTGAAAGCGAGGGCCCAGATTCCTGAGGTGTGTTCGGTTCGCGGCATGGGATGCAGCATCTGCGGGCCATCGCCGCCAGTCAATCCGTTAAACTCGCTCCTCCAAGCATGTGAGGGAAATGGACATGGCCGATCTCACGGTGTTGGCCGAGCAAGCCTGGCAGGGGGAGCTCGACATGACTCACGACCATCACCCGGTGCACTCCTTTTATGAGGGTGCCACGGAGCTCGCGCCGAACCTGCTCGGTCTCAAGGGCATCGCCGGGCTCTACATCGTCGACACGGGCGCAGGGCTGGTCATGCTGGACGCCGGCAGTGTGCTCGACATCGATCGCACCTATGACGAGGTCCGCAAGTGGCGGCCAGAGGCGCCGGTGGTGGCTGCGGTGTTCTCTCATCATCACGTGGATCACATCTTCGCCACGCGCCGTTTCGACACCGAGGCCCAGGAGAAGGGCTGGCCGAAACCGACGGTCTATGCTCACGAGCTGACCCCCGATCACTTCGATCGCTACGTCAAGACCATCGGCTGGAACACCGCAATCAATCGCCGGCAATTCGCCATCGACCTGCCCCAATTTCGCTGGCCCGAGCAATATCGCTATCCCGACGTCGTCTACCGGCATCGCATCACGTTCACGCGCGGAGAGCTTACGTTTCATCTACATCACGGTCGCGGGGAGACCGACGATCACACCTGGACGTGGATTCCCGAGCGCAAGATTCTCGCGCCGGGGGACCTCTTCATCTGGGCGGTGCCGAATGCGGGCAATCCACAGAAGGTGCAGCGCTATACCAGTGATTGGGCGGCGGCGCTGGATGAGATGGCGGCACTCGGCGCCGAGACGATGCTGCCGGGACACGGTTTCCCCATCTTCGGCAAGGAGCGCGTGTTCGAAGCGTTGACGAATACGGCGGAGTTTCTGCGCAGCGTCGAAGACCAGACCTTGGCGCTGATGAACAAGGGCTGGTCCGTCGATCAGATCACCAATGCCGTGGAGTTCCCGGAGCATCTGATGGACAAACCCTACCTGCGTCCGGTCTACGACGACCCCTACTTCCTGGTCCGCATGGTCTGGCGCCGCTACGGAGGCTGGTGGGATGGCGAGTTCGACACCCTGCTACCCGCGCCGAAGGCCGATCAGGGCAGAGAGTGGATCGAGCTTTGCGGCGGCGTGGCGAGCGTCCTCCAGCGTGCCTCGTCGCTTTCTTCAGAGGGTAGCCATGCCCTCGCGTGCCATCTCGCAGAGATGGCCTACCACGCCGAGCCCGAGAACGATGAAGTGCATCGTGTCAGAACCGAAGTGTATCGTGCCAACTCCCAGGATCAGACCTCGTCGATGGCGCGCAATATTCTCAATCACGCCGCGCTTGCCAGCGCGCAGGGCAAGCGCGACCTGGCGTCGGAGGATTGAAGACCAGCCCGGCCTACAACTTTTTCGCATCGGAGTGCGCGTTGGGGCGGAGAAAGCCCCAGCCCGCCTGGTCTTCGTTGCGGGTACGTCGCCGTCGGAAGTTTAAAAAAGTCGCAGGCGGGCCGGGAGTCTATGCCTCGCGCCAACGATGGCACGCGACCTCGTGGCCCTCGCCCACGGTTTCGATGCTCGGGGCTTCGCGTGTGCACCGCTCGATGGCGAGGGGGCAACGCGTATGGAAGCGACATCCCGACGGGGGATTGATGGGCGAAGGCACATCGCCTTTCAGAGTGATGCGCGCGTGGCGCGCGGTGGGATCCGCCACCGGGATGGCGGAAATCAAGGCCTTCGTATAAGGATGACGCGGACGTCGGTAGAGCTCCTCGGATTTCGCCGTCTCCACGATCTGCCCCAGATACATCACCGCGATGCGATCGGAGACGTGCTTCACCACGGCTAGATCGTGTGCGATGAAGATCATTGCAAGGTTCATCTCACGTTGAAGCTCGAGCAGCAGATTCAGGATCTGGGCCTGAATCGAGACATCGAGCGCTGATACTGCTTCGTCGCACACGATCAGCTTTGGTCGCAGGGCGATAGCCCGTGCGATGCCGATGCGCTGTCGCTGGCCCCCCGAGAACTCATGCGGAAATCGATTCACCGAATCCGGCGAAAGACCCACCCGTTCGAGCAACTCGCCGACCCACTGACGCCGCTCCTCGACGCTGCCAAGCTTGTGAATCACGAACGGCTCTTCGAGGATCTTGCCGACGGTGTGACGCGCATTGAGTGACTCGTATGGATCCTGAAATACGATCTGCATCTCTCGGCGCAATGCACGAAGAGGCTTCGCACGCAGGGACAATACATCTCGCCCATCGAATTCCACCTCCCCGGAGGTCGCCTCGATGAGCTTCAGCACGGTCTTGCCGACGGTGCTCTTGCCGCAACCGGACTCCCCCACGAGCCCAAGGGTCTCTCCCGGCTCCACGCTGAAGCTCACGTTGTCCACCGCGTGGACCTCGCCTACTCGACGCAAGAGCACGCCGCCGCGAATTGGAAAGTGTTTCGTGAGATCGCGAACTTCGAGTAGCGCCATCACACGAACTCACTCGCACGTACGCAGGCCACGCGATGACCGGTGGCCACAGCGCGAAGCTCGGGTGCTGCTTCGGCGCAGCGGCTGCGCGCGAACTCGCAACGGTTGCGGAAACGGCAACCACTGGGCATCTCGTTCAGCGCCGGCACCACCCCGGGAATGATGTTCAGCTCGGTCTTCGGCGTGCTGTCGAGACGCGGGATGGAATTGAGCAACCCGCGCGTGTACGGATGAATGGGGTGAGCAAACATTTGCTCGACTTGCGCATCCTCCACGATGCGTCCCGCGTACATGACCGCAACCACCGCGCACATCTCCGCCACCACGCCGAGATCGTGGGTGATGAATAGAATCGCCATCCCCGTGTCGTTCTGAAGCTCGCGCAGCAGATCGAGAATCTGTGCCTGAATGGTCACGTCCAACGCGGTAGTCGGCTCATCGGCGATCAGGATGTCCGGGCTGCTGGACAACGCCATGGCGATCATCACCCGCTGGCGCATGCCACCGGACAATTCGTGCGGATATTCACGCAGGCGGTGATCGGGTTCAGGGATTTCCACCCGAGACAGCAGTTGCACCGCCCTTGCGCGTGCGCCTTCGGTGCTCACACCGGGCTGGTGCAGCCGTATCGCTTCCGTCAGCTGACTGCCCACGCGGTGCACCGGATTCAGCGCCGTCATCGGTTCCTGAAATATCATCGCGATGCGCTTGCCCCGAACGGAGCGAAACTCTTCGCTGGACAGCTCCAGGAGCTCGCGACCTCGAAAGCGGATGCTGCCCGATTCGACTCGACCTGCAGGATGCGGAAGCAGGCCCATGATCGACAACGCCGTCACGCTTTTGCCGCAGCCCGATTCTCCGACCAACCCCAGAGTCGAGCCGGCCTCGAGGCTGAAACTCACGTGATCGAGCACGCGCACATAGCCGTCTTCGGTGTCGAAACCCGCGCAGAGCTCCTCGACCTCGAGCAGTATCTCTCCCGCCAATGATTCGCCCTATTTAGTTCCTGTCCCGAAATTCGCCATCCGGGCGAATTTCCTCCAACGCTGCGGCAAAGCAAGTTCGCCTTCATCTTGGTGGTCTCCCACCGCGCTCCCAGGCCCTTGCTTTTTGCTGCGCGCTCTTCCGTAAAAGGCTCCGCAAAAAGCGGTCCTGCTTACGCCAGCCGCAAGGCTGGCGCGACATCTGTCCCGGACGCTAGTTCCTGCCCCTTTTGGGACAGGAACTAGTCAACCTTCCAAGTGGTGTCTTCGAGGTATTCGGGCGCGAAGCTCTCGCCTGCCTTGCGCGCCTCCAAGGTCTTGCGCTTCAGGTCCTCGTCGATCCAGAAGAGCCCTCCGGCGCTCGAATCGAAGCCCGAGAACAAAGCACCCGAGGTACGCGTTCCCAGATGCTCAGGGAGCCTCATCCAGCGCCAGAAACCCTCGCGCGTATACGGCACCTTGAACGTCGGAATCAACGCACCCGAGTCATGCACCATCTGTTCGAGCCGAAGTGCAAGCTCGATGCGCGACTGCTTCTCGGTGGCTTCGCGATATTGTGTGATCAATCGATCCATCTCCGGATCATCGAAGTTCACGATGTTGTTGGTCTGCGTCTTGTGTGCATTGTCCGAGTGATAGAACTGCCAGTAGCGCGGAGCGAAGCCGCCACCGGCCCAGCTCATCCACCCGATCTGATGCTTTTTCTCCTGAATCTGCTTGAAGCTCGACGCGGAATCCATGAGCTGCAGGTTGAGCTCGATGCCGGCCTTCTTCGCTTCTTCACGCAGGATCACCAGCCGGTCGGTGTGGTGTGGCGCTCCGTACACGACGCGAAGCGCGAGCCGCTGCTCGCCCTTCATCCTGATCCCGTCGCGATCTCGGCCGGTCCAGCCCGCCGCCTCGAGATAGGCATTCGCCTTGCCCAGATCGAACTCCCGCGCCCGGATCTCCCGGTTCGAGTAGGGACCATAGCCTTCGTGATGTGTCTGCAAACGCTCGTAGTCATTCCGCAGCACCGTGCGGATCACCTTGCCGATGTTGGTGGCGTGCGCGAGAGCGTATCGAACACGCTCATCGGCCAGAACTGGATCGTCGAGGTTCAACCACATTCCGGACGCCGGCAGCGGTGTGTCGGTATAGAACTTGACACGCCGAATGTAGCCCTTGTCGAACTGCTCGCCCTTGGCTTTCTCGTGCCAGAACTGAGGCAGCACGAGACCAAAGGTGTCGAGCTCTCCGCGCAGAAAGTACTCCCACGCTACGTTCACGTCGCGAATCACCGTAACGCGCACTTTGTCGGCGTTGAAGCGGTGCGCGTAATAGACGACCTCGTCCCCCCACCAGTCGTCCTTGCGTTTGAATTCGATGTACTTGCCCTTCTCGATTCTCGAGATCTGATAGGGTCCCGTATTCGGCTCAATTTCCCAGTTGTAGCTCGCCACCCAATCGCCATCGAGCCTGTGGAAATGACGCGGGGTCGGACGGATGCCGTACTCTGCGAGCAGCTCGTCCCTTGGCTTGGCCGTGGCTCCCACCACCGAGATGGTGTGAGCATCGTGCTTTCGGACATCGGTGATGTAGCTCGTGAAGTGATTGTTGTACCAGGGCGCCACGATGTGGACCGAGCGCATGAAATCCCGCGTGAAGACAAAGTCGTCTGCCGTCACCGGCACGCCGTCGGACCAGCGGGCATTCGGGTTCAGACGGTAGTAGACCGTCTTTCCATCCGGATCGAACGCCCAATGGGTGGCAAGAGAAGGTGTGGGATTGAGGGTATTCGGATGAAAGTCCACGAGTCCGAGATGGCCCGAGCGCATGTAGCCGGCAAACGCCCCGTTCGAGTCGGGACCCACCAACCGCAGCGTCAGCGGAAAGCTCAGTATCCAGACCCGCAGCGTGCCGCCACGAATTGCCTCGCTCGAGGCAAACAGCGGATCATCTTCGTTGGTCTCCCACACGAGTCCGTCGGGCAACGCAACGGTGGGATACTCGGGAATGTCCACGATTCGCAGCGGCGCATTCAACAGATCTTCGTCCGGCACTTCACCGCATGCGCTCAGGAGCACCAGCGGCACTATCAGCTTCGCAATCGATTTCATGCTCAGTCTCATTCGTAATACGTGAACTTCTTCGGATCGAAGGCCTCACGCACCGCCTCCCCTACGAAGGTCACCATAAGAAGGACAACCGTCATCGCGACAACCACCGAGGACACGATCCAGGGCGATTCGAGATTGCTCGTTCCCTGGCTCAAAAGCTCACCCCAGCTCGGCGTCGGCGG
>JAPULC010000115.1 GCA_027295305.1 Gammaproteobacteria bacterium | reverse complement strand
CAGCGGTCGCCGCCGCATTGAGCGGTCAGGCTGGTTCGGGAACTGTTGTGTGCATCATCTCCGGCGGCAACATCGACACAGCAATCCTCATGAAAATCTTGAGCGGGCAAGTGCCGTAGTTGATCACTCGGCTCGGCAACGACCGGAGAAGTCCTGCCACAACCCACCCGATCTCGACTTCATGAGGACGAGCCTCGGCGCCCTTCCTAGTCTTGCCAACTCCTGGGTACGCTACCGGATTCCGAGCCGCTGCTCCCAGCGCGAACATCAACGTCGTCGCAAGCCACAAAAACATACGCGCGCCACCGCGCGGCAGCTCGGGCTCATTCATCAATTGATACGAATCCCAAATGATTCTCGTGCGTTTCGCGGGTGCCATGCTTCATCCGCGAAGCGGTGAAGCATGCTTTGCCCTAAGGGGTCAAAGCATGGCACCCGCCTGCGGACCAATTGCGATTCGTATGAGCCGGCACGTCGATTCGGACGGTTTGCCTGGAGCTGCCTTACACGCGCGGCGGATCGTAGCCGTCGGCCGTCCAGAGCAATGAAAGTGAGCTGCGGAGCTTGGGGGGTAAGAGTGTGCGGATCAGTTGCCGAGCCAATGGACGCCCCACCAGTACGCCAATCGAAAGTGGAATCGCAGCATAGGCCAGTGAGAGCACAAGCAACGGCGGGGCGACGATTCGCTCGGCTGCGCTCCACGGGTAGGAGGGCTCCTCCCAAAGCCACATAAGCGTCGGAATGAGTGCATAGACGCCCGCGGTGGCCATGATCACACCGACCCAGATGAGCAGCCCCAATCGCCGCCGACGCAAAAGCGCGATCCCCCAAAAGCACCCCAAGACAAATGCCACAATCGAAAGCGGAACCCACATCAAAAACGCCCTTGGATCAATCACCGCGCGCACTCCGCCGGCGCCTTGAACTAGCGTCGCTTTATCTTGCAGACTCCACCACGTTGTGAACTTCGCGTAGCGCGAGCTGCGGTTGATGAACGCAGTGACCTGTGGCGGCGTTCCGGGCGGCAACGTGATTACCGTTCCACCTGCTGTAGCAAAAGTCGTATTGACAGCGCCGGGAGCCGTGTTTGGCGCGGTAGCCCCTGCTTGCTGAGCTTCCCATTGCTTGTAGGTATCCTCGATATATGTTCGAAACTCGTTACGCGCTCCTTGGGCCCCAGTCGCCATTGAGAGGCCGAACACCGCACCGGAGGTTCCAAGCCAAATCACCAGCAGCACGAGCACCCACAACGCGGCAATGACCGCAGCCCACCGGTTGGCCCATCGCCCCAGCACGGGGTATTCCAGCACCGACGCCACCGACCCACACTCGGGGCATCTGGCGATCAACAGATCGTAGTGCGGTTCCCGATAGATGTTCTGACCGGTAAGGTTGTAACCGCATTGCACGCAGAGTCGATCGCCGACAATGACGCTGACGCGCTGCTCCTGCGCCTTGACCTGTTTGGCATCAACTGGATCGACCGCGCTCATAGCAACGTTGCTCCAAGCGCTCGGCGCCGCCTTCGCCATCGGAATCGCCCTCGAACGAAGGCGCGATGCGCAGAGAGTATCAACTTGCCCAGCGGTATTCCGGCCAAGGCAAGCACCATGACGATGCCCAACGGTACACACGCAGCAGCGGTAATCACACTCGTACCCACGATCCAAGAAACCAGGTCAGGCACACGCCCCCCAAGAGCGCCCAGAGACACAGCTGCAATCAAGCCCACAAGTACAACGACCAGAAGCATCCAACCCAGCCACGCCCGCCACCACGGGATATGACTGAGGCCCGCCGTCAACCACGCGCCCGTGACAATCGATACGGCTCCAATGCTCATGCCGAGGTTGATCATTGCTTGTCGCGTCAGCTCACCGATCATCGCCGCGTACCCAAGTGTAAGCGCTCCGGCAATGACCACAAGCGTTGAACAGATCAGCGTCAACGCAACGACATTCTGAAAGATGAGCGCGGTGACTGCGGTCCCAATGCGCAGCGATGCGATCCATCGAGTGTGAAACGGATGTGTTTGTCGCACACAGGCTTTGCCGCAGTCTGGGCAGATAACCAGGGGCAGCGCGTAATGTGGGTCGCGGACCGCGCGCACACCGGCCAAGTCACGTGCGCAGCCAAAACAGACATGGGCGATGGTCATGCTTCGTGCCCAAACGAGCGCGCCTAGCGCCGTACCCGTCAACATATCATCGGCGGGAGGTGATAACGAACTCCGAAGTAGTTGTTCGGAAGCTGAGGATTGAAATTGCGGCTCTGGCCGACGGCTCGGTTTCCTCAACGCGATGACTAGGCCGTCTTGCAAATCGTGCAACCAGTTGCGACTCACGGCGACGAACGATCTACGTAGTGGCCTGGTTAATCACGGAGAGGTCAATGTCGTACCGGCGTTGCCGCCGCCGGTGCGCCGCCTTGCCCCGACCGGACTCGTACAAGACACGAAGGCGCGACGTAACGCAGCAATGGTGGCACCGCTCGCGTCGAGACAGCGCCGCCGTGTGGCTTTCCACCTCCGGACAACGTCGTGACCTCGAGTCCAGCTTCTCGCTCGGGTTCGAGGCCCTCAATCTCCGGTCCGTGCCCGATTCGTGCCGCGCGGGACGAACTTGACGGTCGATCTTCCCGGAAGATGCCTCGACCTCGCGTCGGACTCCAACCGGGGATCTTGCTCGTAAGAACAGGCACATAAAATATCAGAATTTGCGGGCGGCGGGCCTTCCTGCCCGTCAATTTTTCCACAACTGCGATTCCTTCCAGGGAAGGCCCGGGGGTGTCAGTTGCAAAGACAGTGATAACAAAGAGTTACATGCGAAATCGACGTGTTTACCTTGCGGCTTCCCGAGCGATTTATATCAAGTTATCCACATGCCGACGATCGTCGCAGACGCTGCAACAAAGCAGCTGTGATCGGCGCGTTGGCCTCGGGCAACTCGAAGTCGGCCAACTGATCCAGCTCCACCCAGCGATGCTCGGCCACAGCCAAGTTCCGCACGACGAGGTCCGGCGGGACGTTGGCGATCATGGCATGGAGCCGAACCAAGATGTCGCCGTAGCGGTGCGCCGTAACTACAAGCGACTCAAGGTCTTGCACGGCAATCCCGATTTCCTCCGCCAGTTCCCGTCGCAGCGTTTGCTGGGCTGACTCGCCCACCTTGATCTTGCCACCTGGAAGTTCCCATTGCCCGGCCAGGTGCGTGCCGGGCGGTCGGCGCGTCAGCAGGAGCTCGCGGCATCCGTAAGAATCTCGCCACAGGGCAGCGATGGCTACCTCTATCAGCGGCGGTTCGACCAAGTTGGGAAGCTCCCGGGGAGACTCCAAGCTGGACTCAAGACGAGTATTCTTCATAAGTTGCTGCGGCTCAGTGATTTACGAAAATCTTTGGAAGCTGACAATCTGCCATTGACCGACGGCCGGGCAGCAGGCTACTGTGGGAGTAGCTTATCGAAACGGCCTTCTGGCCGTGGCGTGCCGCCGTCCGGAAGTGTCGGAGCGTCCGGGCGGCGGGTTCTTTTTTACGAGCGCGCGAGAAGTTCGGCCGGCGGCGGTTGCCCGCGATGTTCGATTGCATGTCGTGTAACGCGCTCCGCCAAACTCAGCGCTTCGCGCATATCCCAACCGTTCAACATGCCGTGCACGAGACCCACGACCGTCGCC
>JAPULC010000114.1 GCA_027295305.1 Gammaproteobacteria bacterium | reverse complement strand
GGCGCGCGTTGATCGATGTCAAGCACGCCAGAACGTCAGCAAGAATACGCAAGCAAGATCGGGATAAAAAGATGCCGGGGCCCAAAAGGCCCGGCGGTTGAGGCCTACGCACGCTCCACGCTTCGCGGGGTCAACGCTGCGTCTTGGATCGCCGTCACTCCGACCAGAAGCGCTGCATCTGCATAAACGTGAACGCGGCCGACCACGTGACCAGCCCGAAACCGACGAGTCCCTCCACCCCCGTCAACAGCTTCAGCATACCGCTCGGCACGACATCGCCGAAGCCAAGAGTCGAGTAGACGACGGCGGAGAAATAGACGTACTCGAACATGGTATCGCGCTCGAGGCCATCGAGGTGTCCGATGCCCAAACTCGACAGCCCGAAGTAGCCGAAGGCGAATAGCCAGATCTCGATGACGTGAACAAGCGTCAGGGCCAACACCAGATAGACGATGTGCACCCGCGGCGGACCCGGCAAACGCACCAATTGGCGGCCAAGAAGCCTGAACATTTCGTAATGAAACGAGACAGACCCGATGACCAGAGCGAACGCAACCACGACCGCAATCCACAGCTCCGAGGAAAGATAGAAGTCGAGGCCCGTCGAGTTCGTCACATCTAGATTCCTTTGATGGTCGGCATCGACGGGGGTCTGGGGACAGTCCCCTAAACGGTGAGCGCCCGATACACCTTCGAGAGCTCCCCCGGCAGCGTTTCCACCTGATCGATCACGAGATAGCGACGATCTGGACACATGCGGCGCAGATAGTCGTGTCCGGACGGGTCGATGGTGATGCAGAACGTTTCGATGCCGGCGCGCGCCGCTTCCTCGAGCGCCTTGGCGGTGTCTTGAATACCGAACTCGTTGTCCGTGCGATCCGGGCCGTAATCCCAGTCCTGGGGATATCCGTCGCTCAGGATGATCAGCACCTTCAGCCTTGCATCCTGGCGCTCGAGCTTTCTTATCGAATGGCGAATCGCCGGGCCCATTCGCGTCGAGCGGTGCGGCTTCATCGCCGCGATGGCGCCGAGCACCGACGCCGAGAGCCCCTGTTCGAATTCCTTCGCAACGTAAAATTCCACTTCCTCGTGGCCGTAGCCTGAGAAGCCGTAAATGGCGTAGCTGTCGCCGAGGACCTCCAGCGCATCGCACATGAGCACGACGGATTCCTTCTCCAGATCGATGATGCGCCGCCGCGCGGATTCCTCCGCAAGCCCTTCGAACGGTCGGTAAAAATCGTGGAGAAACGGATCTACCTCCCGTGACTCCTCTACGGGTTCGTCTATGACTTCGTCCTCGTTTGCCTGGGGTTCCGGCACTGGATCATCGGTCGACGCACTCAGGTCAACCAGAAAGGCTGCGGCAACCTCCCGGCGCATCTTGTCGCGGCGCATGTAGACTCGCTCATCCGGCGTGCGCCCGATGAGTCGATCCACCCGGGCCTCCACGGCGCTCTCCAAATCGATGTCCTCGCCGTCCAACACCCTGCGAATGCGTTGGTACGACTGCGGTTTCACGTACTGAAACTGCTGGCGCACCTTTGCAAACAGGGCGCGGTGTTTCTGGCGCATGGCCTCGATCTGCGCCAGATCGTCACCGACCAGTCGCTGCTCGAACAGCCGGCACCACCCCTTCATGTAGACCTGGTCGTGAAAGTTCCACTCGTCGTAGAGGAAACTGCGCGTCTGACTCGACAGATTCCCAAACGCCATTCGAATCTTTGATCTGTCGCGTTCGATGCGGCGCCTGAGCTTTTCCTTGAACTCCGCCACCTTCGCCTCCGTGCCGGGCTCGCGACCGACCGCCTTGCCCTCGCCTTCGAGCTCGCCGAGGATCTCGATCTCCACGTCCTCCATCAGCGCTTCGATGGCATCCATGGGCGCCGCCCCCGCAATCTGCTCTAAGGTCTCCGCGCTCAACTCCAATGCATCGAGGCGCAGACGTCGCTGCACGAGTTCCGGCTGAAACTCTCCACGCCATTCAACGCCTTCAGGCGTCAGTAGCGCATCGTCCATCGGCGCGGAGCCCTCACTCAGACCATCGAGCGCGTCCGGCCCGATGATCAGATCATCGTCCTGGATATCCACGACCTCCCGATGTCCCTTGGACTGCGATATGCCCGCCTGGGCGAGAAGCTCATAACATCCGACGGTGGCCGCTACGGTGGTGTAGACGTCGGCGTCAGCAGTGCGCAGACGATCCGCAAGATCGAGTATCGGTGGCAGGAGCGCTGTGACATCGAGGGACTCCAGGCTCTCGCGCTCTGCGCCGAGGGTGTACTGCAACAATGCCTCCAGCAGCTCACCCGCCGACTGCACGATGGCAACCTCGCCCCGTTCCAGGCGCGATCGCGACATGATGCGCTCGAGATCATCGCGCACGCCTGGATAGAATCGATGAATGGCGCAATCGATCCGATGATCCTCCAGCACGTGAAAGATCTGCCTCGCCGCACGCGGCACGGGGAATGCACGGAAGAACACATCGAAGTCCACGTCATCGACGAGTTCTCTCTCCAGCACGAGATGCTCAAAACCGCTAATTCTGCGGTGTGCTTCCGCCAACGAGAACTCGAAGGTACCGAACTCGAAGAAGCCGAGTTGATGAAGAATGGCGATCTTGTAGACGCCGAGGTTGTGGCGCTTCACGTCGAACCGGTCGACCTGTTCCGGGAGATACAGGGCGGCGCCGTCGGAAGTCGGTAGCGTGAGCGGCTCGAAGCGAAACTGACCCTTGAGATCCGCCACCGGACGCAGATGAAGGAAACGCCCCCCCATGCCCTGCGCAAAGAGCGACAACAATCGTTGGGCGTCGACGAGCTCGACGGTGGCTTCAGTCACGGCTGCCATCAAGGCAGAATCGCATCGACAATCTCGAAGATGGCTTTCTGCACGTCGGCGTCGTCGGTGACTGCCCGGGCGACCGCGACGTCACACGCACGGCGTGCATCGATGCCACGCCCCATCAGTTGGCCGGCGTAGATCAGTAGGCGCGTGCTGACACCTTCCTGGAAGCCGTGCTCGCGCAGATGCCGCACACGTTCGCCGATCACCGCAAGGCGCTCTGCTTGAGACTCCGACACGGCGCTTTCATGCGCGATGATGATTGCCTCGGTTTCTACCGCGGGATAGTCGAAGTCGAGGCTCAAGAAGCGCTGCCGCGTGGAGGGTTTCAAGTCTTTCAGCACGCTCTGGTAACCCGGGTTGTATGAGATTACGAGCAGGAAGTCTTCGTGCGCATCGATGATGAGCCCCTGCTTCTCGATGGGAAGTATGCGACGGTGATCGGTGAGTGCATGAATGAGCACCATGGTGTCCTTGCGCGCCTCGACGATCTCGTCGAGATAACAGATCGCGCCGCTCTTCACGGCTCGGGTGAGGGGCCCATCCATCCAGACGGTCTCATCACCGGTGAGCAGATAGCGACCGACGAGATCGGTGGCGGTCAGATCTTCATGACACGCCACCGTGATGAGCGGAGTGTCGAGATGATTGCGGGAATCGGTGTCGCGGTAGAGCTTCCACGTCACGTGCTCGATGAAGCGCGTCTTGCCACAACCCGTCGGGCCCTTGAGCAGCACCGGGAGCTTCGATTCGAAGGCTGCGTTGAAGATCTCGAGCTCGTCGCCGATCGGCAGATACCACGGCTCGCTCTCCAGTCGATGTCCTGTGGCGGCGGGAATCTCGTAGGCCTGGGAGATTTCAGTCATCTGGATATTCAGCCCGTCGGTTTTCGAGGAAAGCACTTCAGTCGTCCGCAGAGCTGAACGGCTTCATTCTGCGAAGATGCCTGTCAGGATCCGCTTCCGGAGTGTTTCCGATGGCGTGATCCACCATCTTTCCATATTTGGGATCGAGCGCTGCGGTCTTGTCGGCTTCGGATTGATGGTATGCAACCCGAGAAATGATGCGATACGTATCACGCGCGCCACAATGTTCGCACGCTACCGACGCAGGGTGCTCGTCGATGGCGGACAATAGCGATGAGATCTGTCTGCAATCCCGGCAACGGTACTCGTAGATCGGCATCTCAACGCGAAGCCGTGGCGGCCCCCGCGACAGCGGCTGCGCCTTCTATAGCGGCTGCGCCTTCTATTGAGAAAAAGAACGCCTTGAGATTCGTCACCGATGGAAAGGCTACCATACGTAACCGGCCTCCTGGACTGCCCCTCCTGGACCGCCAAAATCCAAGTGCGGCATGGGAAAAGCCGCCTACTATACCGCAATTGTCCAGGCGCCCGTTCTCACCCGTTGGAGCATCCAGATGGCGCTCGCAAGCGGCAGCGGCGAGCTCGTTGCCCGGAGACTCTCATGCTTGCACGGATCTTACTGCCATCACTGGTCATCCTGTCGAGTAGCATAGGACCTTTGAGGAGGCTCTCATGATCGTAAGACTGGACCACATCGGCATCGTCGCGTCGTCGATCGATGAGGCGCTGGAGATTCTCGATTCCAAGCTAGGATTTTCGCTGGACACTGAGGCGACACCGCTACCGGACGGCGCCTACTTTGCGCCGGAAGGCACGCACAACTACATGATCCAGGTGGGAAGGGGCGAGACCCTAATCGAGGTCCTCGTCCCCGTCGTGCCCGAAGCCGGAACGTACAAGTATCTGCAGCGATTCGGCCCCGGCCTGCACCATTGGGGTTACGCGTGCGACGACGTTGCCGAGGAAGCCGCGCGCCTTCGGGCGCAGGGATTGCAGCAGATCGACCTCGGCGTAGCGAATCCAGAACGCATGGCGGCGGCTTTCTTTCATCCGAAATCGGCAGGCGGGATCCTCACCGAGCTCGTCCCGCTGCGTCCCCGCTCCATCTGAACGCGGCTAGTCAGTTCCTGTCCCGAAAGGGACAGGAACTGACGTCCGGGACAGGGATGTCGCGCCAGCCTTGCGGCTGGCGTAAGCAGGACCGCTTTTTGCGGAGCC
>JAPULC010000113.1 GCA_027295305.1 Gammaproteobacteria bacterium | reverse complement strand
TCCGAGCCAATGAGAGCTCTTGTGCACCGAGTAGCGTCGATAGCTCTCGTCCTCGAGAATCTCGCGGGCGTCGCCGTTCATGATGCCCAGCGTCAAGAGCCCTTCCGCAAGCACCTCGACGGCCGCCTCGTGCGGTGCATTGAAATGCGCACCGGGAGCCACCGACTCGATGGCTGCCTTCTGGGCGGCAAGCACGACTTCGTACAGCGCGCGCTGTGCGCTGGTGAAGGCACCGTTGACCGGATAGGTGCGGGTCAGGTCGGCGGCGTAGTGCTCGAGCTCGCAGCCCGCGTCCACCAGCACAAGATCTCCGTCACGCAGCACAGCGTGGTTGTGCGTGTAGTGCATGATGCACGCGTTCTCGCCACCTCCTACGATGCAGGGATAGGCCGGAAATCTCGCACCGCGTCGCATGAACTCATAGAGCAGCTCCGCCTCCAGTTCCTGCTCGGTCATCCCCGGATGCACCCTCGACATCGCTCGCCGGTGACCCGCCGCGGTTATCTCCCCGGCCTGGCGCATGATCCTGCGTTCCGCTGCGCTCTTGATCAGACGCAGATCGTGAAGCAGATGCCCAAGATCCACGAATTCGTCGGGTGGCTCCGCGCCTTTCGTGGTCTGGGCCCGAAGCATGTTCACCCAATCCATCACGCGACGATCGAACTCCGAATTGACTCCCATCGTGTAATAGACGCGCCGCCGTCCCTCGAGCAGACCCGGCAAAATGTCGTCCATGTCGGTAATGGGAAACGCATCGTCTACGTGAAGCATCTGCATCGCGCGCTCCGGACCCACGCGCGGCCCCGTCCAACGCTCCATGTCCGCATCGCGCTCCCGGCAGAACAGAATTGTCTCGCCCTGAGCGCGGCCGGGAACGAGCACCAGCACTGCATCCGGCTCCGTGAAGCCCGACAGATAGAGGAAGTCACTTTCCTGACGATAGGGATATTCGGTGTCGCGATTGCGCATTCGTACGGGAGCCGAAGGCAGAACTGCGATGGAGTCCGACTCCATGAGTTCCATTAAGCGCTCACGGCGACGCTCGAACTCTTTCAACGACAGCACCGGTTTCGGCGAAGGCGTCGCTTTCAGCGAAGGCGCCATTCAAGTCTCCTCCGCATCACGCATCTCCTCGCGGATGAGGAGTGCCGCTGTCTTCACGTGCTCCTTCACCTCCGTGAAATGCCATTCCTCGTCCTCGTCACCTGTGACCTCGGTGTCCACCTCAACCACCTCCTCGAGATCGCTGAGCGCCGAAGCCACCTCCTCCGAGAGGAGGACGTGATCTGGATTGGCAATGGCGAACGAGAGAAGAAAGCCGCCACACCATGCGGCCAGGGCCACAACGCGCTCTCGTAACAGGGTTTCGTCGTCGGGCAGCAACGGCTCGAAGGTGAAGTCGTCGGCATCCAGCGACTGCGAACCCCTCAGCAAGGCGAACAGCACAGCATCGGCGTCTTCCAATGCGACCTCGGCACTCGCAAGACCGGCGAGCTCCTGCCAACGCGCCTCATCGACGACCATGCCGACACTCAAAGCTCCGCACACCAGCCCGTGCAGCTCGGCCGGCAATTCATTGGGTGATTCTTCCGGCAGAAGCTGGATCACGTCGGCGTACATGGCGGCCCCGGTTTGAGAGGGTGTCGCAAGAGGCAGCACGCCGACCCATGCTCGGCGCCCCGTCTTCTGCTCGGTCGTGTCGCACATCCAGGTGCCCACTCCCTCGAGCCGTATCCTACACTTTAGGCTGGAGGCGGGTCACATTGCCCGCAGAAAAAGGATGAACTATATTGGGCAAAGCCTTGCCCCATAGACATTTTCCGATGGCAGGTTCCGACTTCACAGTGCTGGAGCACAAAATTGAAGAGCTGATCAAGCTTTGCAAGTTGCTGTCTCGGGAAAACCACGCGCTCAAGACTCAACAAAGTACCTGGTCGGGCGAACGTGCTCAGCTCATCGAGAAAAACGAGCTCGCAAAGGTCAAGGTCGAAGCCATGATCAGTCGGCTGAAGGCCCTGGAGGACTGATGGCCGACGTCGATTCCGTGACTGTCAGCATCCTCGACAGAGATTACCAAGTGAATTGCCCTCCCGGCGAGGAGGAAGCGCTGCGGGCGTCTGCCCGCTTACTCGATCAGCAGATGCGTCAGATCCGCGAGAAGGGCAAGGTTTTCGGAATGGATCGCATCGCTGTGATGGCGGCCCTCAACATCGCCAACGAGCTTCTCACGAGCAAGGACCGCGACGAATCCATTGATTCAGGCATCGAGCGCCTCGGTCAGCGCATCGACGAGGTCATCGCCGAGCAAAAGGAGCTGCACTTCTAGTTCACGTCCAGAAATTCGCCGTCCGGGCGAATTTCTTCCCACGCTGCGGCGAAGTAAATTCGCCTTCGCTCCCAAAACCCTTGCTTTTGCTGCGCGTTCTTCCGCAAAAAGCTCCGCAAAGAGCGGGTTTTGCCGGAGCATCCATGCCCCGGAGTTCACGTCCAGAAATTCGCCGTCCGGGCGAATTTCTTCCCACGGCATCCATGCCCCGGTTCGCTAGTTCAATCATACGCACGCGGGTAAATCTGTGACGTCCCCCTCCGGGAGCCCTCGGAATATACGATATACTCGGACAGGCTCCCTGAAATGTTGGCCAGTCAGTGTAGTCCTCGAGCCGTGAGTAAGTAGCCAGGGGGTACCGAGCTGTTGTCCATGTGCAGGTCCGCATCAGCAGCGGAAAGCCTAAGGCATCACCTGGGCCTCCGCCTTGAACCGCGCGGTTCAGGGCAAATCTGACAGCCGCATTTCGGGGAGTTTATGACGCGCGCAATCAAACGGTCCCTCCGAGAGACCTTGCGCAGTCGTCGCGGGCGGCTTTCCGCAGCCGAGCAGGAGCAAGCGGCAGTAGCACTCAAGCGAGGCCTCGTGTGCACACCCGAGCTGCTCGCAGCAACACGCATTGCCTTCTACGTGGCCCAGGATGGCGAGATCGATCCAGCGCATCTCATGACGTGGTGCTTGAAGGCGAAAAAGCGTTGTTATCTACCGGTGCTTGCGCCGAGTCACCATGACGGCCACCTGTGGTTTGGTCGCGTGAACGTCGGTGACCAGCTACGGCCCAACCGTTTCGGAATTCCCGAGCCCACCTGCTCCATCGAGCATCGTCTCATCCCCTGGACCCTCGATGTGGTGCTGCTGCCGCTGGTCGGATTCGATGACAGCGGCCATCGCCTGGGCATGGGCGGCGGGTTCTACGATCGTTCCCTCGCCTTCGAGCGGTGCTTTCGTCGACCCCGGCTGATAGGCATCGCTCATCGTTGCCAACGCGCCGATTCGCTTCCCACTGACGCATGGGATATCCCGTTGGACGCCATCGCGACTGATGAAGAGATCCTGTGGTTCACGCGGGACTAGTATGATCTGTGGTTTCGAAGGGAGCTGACGGTGGCGGTCCGAAGAATCATTCGAATGGGTCATCCCGCGCTTCGCACTGTCGCCAGCGAGCTCGATCGCAAGACGCTTCGATCCGACGCGATTCGGCGTCTGGTGGACGACATGGTGGATACCCTTCACGACTACAGCGGTATTGGCCTCGCCGCCCCTCAAGTGAACGAGTCCGTGCGACTTGCCATCGTGGAAATCCCTGCAGGACCCACACGTTACGGCGAGATCGACCCCATGCCCCTCGAGGTCTACGTGAATCCCCGCATCAGTGTGATCGAGGCGGACTGTCGCGGCTTCTGGGAAGGGTGTCTCTCGATTCCGGGACTACGAGGCTATGTCGAGCGGCCGCAGCACGTGCGAGTGGACTTCCAGGACCTGGAGGGCCACCGACACAGCGTCGAGCTCCGTGGGTTCACAGCCACCGTGTTTCAGCACGAGTTCGATCATCTGGACGGCAAGCTCTACGTGGATCGGGTGGAGGACACAAAGCTCCTGATGTTCGAGGAGGAGTTTGCCCGCTACCACGCCGAAGAGGAGACCTTGGACTAGCGAACCGGGGCAGGGATGCCGCGGCAGCCGGGCGGCTGCCGGACGGCGGATTTCTGGACATGAACGAAGATCCGGGACAGGGATGTCGCGCCAGCCTTGCGGCTGGCGTAAGCAGGACCGCTTTTTGCGAGCCTTTTGCAGTAGAACGCGCAGCAAAAAGAAAGGGCCTGGGAGCGAAGGCGAATTTACGTCGCCGCAGCGTGGGAAGAAATTCGCCCGGACGGCGAATTTCTGGACAAAAAAAAGAGAGGGACCCGTGAGCAACGACCAGGAACATATGAAAGAAGCGGCCGCAATAGCGGCGCTGGAGGCGATCGAGCCCAAGCTCACTCGGGAAACGGTGGTAGGGGTGGGCACGGGAAGCACTGCCAACTATTTCATCGATGCGCTGACACGGATCAAACACAAGTTCGACGCCGCTGTGGCGAGTTCCGCAGCCACCGCCGAGCGCCTGGAGTCCCGAGGCATTCACGTCATCGATCTCAACGCGTGCAACGAGGTCCGCGTCTACGTCGATGGCGCAGACGAGGCTGACGGCCAACTCCAGCTCATCAAGGGCGGCGGCGGTGCGCTCACCCGGGAAAAGATCATTGCGAGCGCCGCCACCGAGTTCATCTGCATCGTCGACGAAACCAAGCTGGTGGAGCAACTCGGCACGTTCCCGCTACCGGTGGAGGTGATTCCGATGGCCAGGGGACTGGTTGCAAGAAGCCTCGTCATGCTGGGCGGGCAACCCATCTACCGCGAGCACTTCGTAACCGACAACGGCAACGTGATCCTCGACGTGCACGCGTTGGATCTGACAACGCCGGTCGAAACGGAACGTGCCATCAACAACATCACCGGCGTGGTCACCAACGGACTGTTCGCGCAGCGGTGCGCGGATCTCCTCGTGATTGGCACGCCCTCGGGAGTCGAGCTCAGAACACCTTCCCGGGGTTCATGATCCCATTGGGGTCGAACACCGCTTTCAGCGAGCGCATCAGCCCGATCTCCTCGCGACTTCTACTGAACTCCAGAAAGTCCTTCTTCAGAAGCCCCACGCCGTGTTCGGCGGAAACGCTGCCGCCGTGGCGCTGAATGATCTCGAAGATCCCTCGACTCGCTTCGTGGCAGCGCACGAAGAACGATGCCGTCTCGACGCCGGCGGGTTTGAGAATATTGATGTGAAGATTCCCGTCACCAATGTGGCCGAACCAGATCACCTCGAGATCCGGATACTCGCGCTGCACATACGTTTCCACATCCTCGAGAAACGCAGGCATTCGCGACACCCGAACCGACACGTCATTCTTGTACGGCGACTCGTGCGCAAGGCTGTCGGAGATGTCTTCGCGCAGCCGCCACAGCGAGCGCGCTTGGGACTCGCTCTGGCTCATGACGCCGTCGACTACCCAGCCTTGCGCCATGCAATGCTCGAAGCGCGCGATGCCTGTCTCGACGTCGTTCTGGTCGAGTTCGAGCACAGCGTAGAAAGGAGCCTCGGTATCGAACGGCGCCTGCAGACGCTGGCGCATGAGCACCCTACGCATCGCCTTGTCGGAAAAGAACTCGAACGCGCAGACCGAGAGGGTGCGCTGAAACGCGTCCAGCACGTTCAATATTTCTCCGAAGGATCTGACACCGAGTACCAATACGCACGAGGCCGCAGGCATCGGCGCCAGTTTCATCTGCGCGTCGACTATGAATCCCAATGTTCCTTCGGCACCGATGAACAGATGTCTGATATCGTAGCCCGTCGCGTTCTTCACCAGTCCACGGTTCAGCTGCAGAAGTGCGCCGCTTCCCGTGACTACAGTGAGGCCTGCCACCCAATCCCGCGTCAGGCCGTAGCGGATGACCTTGATGCCTCCGGCATTGGTCGCGACGTTACCGCCGATGGTGCTCGAACCCGCAGAAGCAAAGTCCACCGGATAGTACAGACCTTTGTCTCTCGCGAATGACTGAAGCTCCGCCGTCTTGACGCCCGCTTCACACGTCACCAGTCGATCAACTGTGTCGAAGTCGGTGATGCGGTTCATGCGATCAAACGCCACCACGATCTCCCCTGCGCTCGCCACGGCTCCCCCCGATAATCCCGTACGACCTCCAGAAGGCACGAGCGCCAGACCCACCTTGTTGGCGAGTTGCACCAGAGCAAGTATTTCCGCTGAGTCGTGAGGAAACACGACGGCACCCACCGAAGTCGGGAATTGTCGCGTCCAGTCCCTTCCATAGCGCTCGAACGCCTCCGCATCGACACGCACATCGTCGCCGAAGATGTCTCGCAGCGCCGCGAGTTTTGGCTCTGAAAGCTGGGCGACCATCGATAGAGGCTCGCGGTAATCAGGGCGCGCCATGGTATCATACGCGGCCTTTTTACCCGCGTGCGGCGTACTCTCCATGACTCGGACTTCCTTCGACAAAGACAAGATCCGAATCCTGTTGCTCGAGGGAATTCACCCATCCGCCGAACAGAACTTCCTGCGCGCCGAATATACGAGCGTCTCTTGCATTGCCACTGCACTCAGCCCAGACGAGCTCACACGGGAGTTGAAAGACATTCACATCCTCGGAATTCGTTCACGCACGCGTCTTTCGTCGGACGTGCTCGAGGCGGCAACGAGGCTCATGGCGATCGGTTGCTTTTGCATCGGCACCAATCAAGTCGATCTAGCCGCGGCAATGCAGCGCGGAATTCCAGTCTTCAACGCGCCGTTTTCCAATACGCGAAGTGTGGCGGAGCTCGTGATCGCCGAATCGATATTGTTGCTGCGTGGAATTCCGGAGAAGATCGCACTCACGCGTCAGGGCGTCTGGAAGAAGAGCGCGAAGGACGCCTTCGAGATTCGAGGAAAGCGGCTCGGCATCGTGGGTTATGGCAACATCGGCGCTCAGCTCGGTGTAATGGCCGAAGCGCTCGGAATGAACGTGCTGTTCTACGACGTTCTGAAGAAGCTCAACCTGGGTAATGCCCGTCAGGTGGACACCCTCGATGAGCTGATGTCATCGAGCGACGTGATCTCTCTGCACGTACCTGCAACGGCCGAGACGCGAGAGATGATCGGCACGCGTGAGCTCGGCTGCATGAAATCGACGGCGGTTCTGATAAACGCATCGCGAGGCAATGTCGTGAAGATCGATGCGCTCGTGAATGCGCTCGAATCACGCTCCATACTGGGTGCCGCAATCGACGTGTTTCCCGACGAGCCGTCATCGAACGATGATCCTTTCGTCTCGCCATTGACGTTCTTCGACAACGTCATTCTCACGCCGCACATCGGTGGCAGCACCGTCGAAGCGCAGGAGAACATCGGCGGCGAGGTCTCTGAAAAGCTGATCCGCTACAGCGACAACGGATCGACGCTCTCGGCGGTCAACTTCCCCGAAGTTGCATTGCCCGCTCATGCGGGTAAACACCGCCTGCTGCACATTCACCGCAACGTTCCGGGAGTGCTTACGAGCATCAACCAGGTGTTCTCGGAGGAGTCCATCAACGTGAGCGCACAATACCTTCAAACCCGGGCAAGCACGGGTTACGTCGTGATGGACATCGACGCAGAGCATAGTGAGCGAGCGTTGCAGCGATTACGCAAGGTCGAAGGCACTATTCGCACGCGCGTGCTGTTCTAGCTAGTTCCTGTCCCGAAACTCGCCGTCCTGGCGAGTTTCTGTTGACGCTGCGGCGAAATAAATTCGCCTTCATCTTGGTGGTCTCCCACCGCGCTCCCAGGCCCTTGCTTTTTGCTGCGCGTTGCTCCGCAAAAAGCGGTCCTGCCGGGACATCCTTGTCCCGGACGCTAGTTCTTGTCCCTTTCGGGACAGGAACTAGCTAGCGCCGCACACGCCATCAGGGAATCTCGAAGTATCTTGCGGGAGGGGCTTCGAGGAACCTCGAAAAACCCGTTGTTCGGTAGGTCAGCCTTCTGCTTCTGAGAGGACAGTG
>JAPULC010000112.1 GCA_027295305.1 Gammaproteobacteria bacterium | reverse complement strand
ATTGACGACCGACTGAAGAACGCGCTCTGGCACACCGTGGATGGAGTCCACTACGGCGTCCCGTATCAGTGGGGCACGAACGTACTGATGTACAACACCGAGGTGTTCAAGAAGCCGCCGCGCAGCTGGAAATTGGTGTTCGAGCCCACCGTGCTCCCCAACGGCAAGTCGAACAAAGGGCGAGTCCAGGCGTTCGATGGGGCGATCTATATCGCAGATGCCGCGCTCTATTTGATGTCCGTAAAGCCCGAGCTCGGAATTGTGGATCCGTACGAACTCAGCGAGGATCAGTACAAGGCGGCACTGGAGCTCTTGCGCGTGCAGCGCAAGATCGTGAGTCGGTACTGGCACGATCCGTTCATTCAGATCGACGACTTCGTGAACGAGGGAATCGTCGCTTCGTCGAGTTGGCCGTTTATGGTGAACATTTTGGTGAGACAGGGTAAGCCCATTGCCAGCACGATCCCGGTGGAAGGAGTAACGGGATGGGCCGATACGACGATGCTTCACGTCGATGCACCGCATCCAAAGTGCGCGCATCATTGGATCGAGCACTCGCTCAACCCGAAGTTGCAGGGCGATCTCGCGGCGTGGTTTGGCACGGTGCCGGTCGTACTGGCTGCCTGCCGGGGTAACGAGCTGCTGGGTGGCGACGGCTGCAAGACCAATGGGCTCGACAATTTCGACCGGATCCACTTCTGGCGCACGCCTACCAGCAGCTGCCCAAGCCAGGGGACCTGCGTCCCCTACTACCGCTGGGTGACCGATTATATTGCCGTCCTCGGGGGTCGTTGAGCCGCGCCGGCGGCCGTCTGCAGCCGCGTGGACTCGATGTCCCTTTGATTGTGGAAGTCCCGCCATGGGCAGCGCTGTTCGCTTTCGGAACGTTACCCTTCGATACGGCACGGTCTGCGCACTCGACCGGGTCAATCTGGAAATCGCTGATGGCGAGTTCTTCGGCATCCTAGGACCGTCGGGTTCGGGAAAGACGTCTTGCCTGCGCCTGATCGCGGGCTTCGAACAGCCGACGTCCGGTACGATCGAGCTACACGATCGCTCCACCGAGACGGTCCCGCCTTACGATCGTGACGTCAACACCGTGTTTCAGGACTACGCGCTGTTTGCTCATATGACGGTCGAGCAGAACGTGGCTTATGGGCTGATGGTGAAGGGGGTGGGACGTCCGGAACGCCGCAGCCGGGTGATCGCGATGCTCGAGATGGTGCGTCTCGAGGGTTTCGGCAGCCGGCGCCCCAGCGAGCTTTCGGGGGGGCAGCGTCAGCGAGTCGCGCTCGCGCGCGCCCTGGTCAATCGACCGAGTGTCTTGTTGCTCGATGAGCCGCTCGGCGCTCTCGACCTCAAACTTCGGCAGCAGATGCAAGTCGAGCTGCGATCGCTACAGAGAAAGCTGGGAATCACATTCATATTCGTGACGCACGATCAGGGCGAGGCGCTCTCGATGAGTGATCGGCTCGCGGTCTTCAACGAAGGAGAGATCGAGCAGGTGGGAACGCCACGAGAGATCTACGAACGTCCAACGACCCGGTTTGCAGCCGAGTTCGTTGGAGATTCGAACATCGTCGATCGACGGGGCACCGCGGCTGCTGGTGCCCTCGAGGGCCTTTTCAGTCTGCGCCCCGAGAAGGTGCGCGTGTCCGCTGCGGAGCCTGAAGCGGGTCAGGGCGTGATCGCCGCGGCTGGTCAAGTAGTGGATGTTCAGTTCCACGGGGCGACCGTCCGGTATGTCGTATCGCTCCCGGAAGGCGCAACGATGACTGCGGTCATCGGTAATCGGGGATCACACGCGGACGCACCGCCAGTCGCGACCGGCGCCAGTGTCTGGCTTGCATGGGACCCGAGTGACATGCACCGCCTCGGTGGGCTGGAACGCACTTGATGACCACGGCTACGACGCAATCGCTCTCGACACTGCGGCTCGGCCGGCGGGTGTCCACATTTCTCTTTGTCCATTCGAAGCTTTTCCTGTCGCTACTGCTCGTGCCGCCACTGCTATGGCTCGGTGTCGTCTACGTCGGCTCAATGTTTGCCTTTCTCGTTCAGAGCTTCTTCTCGATTGACGAATTCACAGGGCTCATACAGCGCACTCCAACACTCGACACTTATGCCGAGCTGTTTCGGCCCGCTCATCTCGACATCATCGTCAGAACCGCCACGATGGCGGCAGCGGTGACGCTCGCGGCAGCTGTCGTCGCGTTTCCCGTGGCTTACTACATCGCGCGCTATGCGACGGGTCGAGCGAAGGCGATCTTTTATCTCGCGGTGATGCTCCCCCTCTGGTCGAGTTATCTGGTTCGCGTCTACGCATGGAAGCTGATCCTGGCAAAGGAGGGGATTATCACCTGGCTTACCACCCAGCTCGGTCTGGGCGTGGGGCTCGACGCGCTGCTCTCGATCCCGGTGATCGGCGGCACTTCGCTTTCGGTGAGCTACATCGGCACGTTCTTGGTCTTTCTCTACATCTGGCTCCCCTACATGATCTTGCCGATTCAGGCTGCACTCGAGCGCGTGCCACAATCGCTCATCGACGCATCCGCGGATCTGGGTGCGCCCCCGCGCCGCACCTTCCGGGCCGTGATTCTGCCGCTGGCCTTTCCCGGTGTCGTCGCGGGGTCGATCTTCACTTTCTCACTGACGCTCGGCGACTTCATCATTCCGCAGATCGTGGGTTCGTCGCGTCTATTCCTGGGACAAGTGGTTTACATCCAGCAGGGGACTTCGGGGAACATCCCGTTGGCGGCCGCGTTCTGCGTAGTGCCGATCCTGGTGATGACGATCTACCTCTCCGTTGCGAAGCGTCTCGGGGCGTTTGATGCGCTCTGATGGACCTCGGCGCGTGGCGCCTAGAGCGCTCACGGTTGCTGCCGTGGGCGGGTTGATTTTCCTGCATTTGCCATTGGCGCTGATCCTACTTTATGCGTTCAGCACGGAGGAGGCGACGTACCAGTTCCCACCGCCGGATCTGACGCTGCATTGGTTCGCAGTGGCGTGGGGTCGGCAGGACATCTGGGACGCCCTCGGCCTATCGTTGCGCGTCGCAGCGATTTCGACGGCAATCTCCGTTGTACTGGGAAGCTTGGCTGCGGCGGCGATGTCGCGGGCGAAATTCTTCGGGCGCGAGTCCATTTCGCTGCTCATCATTCTTCCCATTGCACTCCCAGGAATTCTTACCGGTATCTCGCTGCGATCGGCT
>JAPULC010000111.1 GCA_027295305.1 Gammaproteobacteria bacterium | reverse complement strand
CTCTTCGCCGTCGTCCGCGGCCTTCAGCGCGCGATCGAGGAGTCCGCGAAAGGTCTCGACGAGACCTTCATCGAGCGTCACCGTTCCCCCCGCCTGAATTTCCTGAACGGCCCCTCGCAATACGCGCACATAATACTCCTGACCGGCATCCCAACGCGCAAAGCCATCGGCGTCGTAAAGCATCAGGAAGCGCAACTCGTCCGCGCTACGCTCCGCCTCGAGGCGTACAGGCGCCGAAAATCCGCGCAGCAGCGACACACGCGCGCCCGCATCGACCCCATCGAACGCGATACGCTGCGTTTTGTCCTTGAGATGCAGCACCAACGTTCCGTCCCCCCGCGGGTTGTCCACCTGTGCGTGAGTCGCGATGCCGACCTCGAAGCCATTGTCGCGACCGGAGGCACCCAGCATCTCCCGTCCATCATCGGAGAGCAGCCCCAATGCGAACGGAATGTGAAACGCCTCCTTCGTTTCCTGCCCGGGGGTGGGCGGACACGACTGCTCGAGGGTGAGGCTGAGCGTCCGCGTTTTCTCGTCGTATTCGCGTTCAACCTTCACCACCGGCGTTCCCGCTTGGGCGTACCAGCGTCGAAACTGCCCCAGATCGAACTCGTTGGCGTCCTCCATTGCAGCAACAAAATCGTCTGTCGTGACGGCTTCGCCGTCGTGGCGCTCGAAATAGAGATCGGTGCCACGACGGAAACCCTCGGGGCCGAGCAGCGTGTGGATCATGCGCACCACTTCCGCCCCTTTCTCGTACACGGTGAGCGTGTAGAAGTTGGAGATCTCGATGTAAGAGTCGGGGCGAATGGGATGCGCCATCGGCCCCCCATCCTGCACGAACTGCGCGGTGCGTAAAAAGTTCACGTCCTCGATGCGCTTGACCGTGCGCGAGCCCATATCCGACGAGAACTCGCCATCGCGAAAGACGGTGAACCCTTCCTTGAGGCTCAGTTGAAACCAGTCACGGCACGTCACGCGATTGCCCGACCAGTTGTGAAAGTACTCGTGCGCCACCACGGCTTCCACGCGCTTGAAGCCCTGATCGGTGGTGGTCTTCGGATCGGCGAGAACACATGAGGTGTTGAAGACGTTGAGCCCCTTGTTCTCCATCGCACCCATGTTGAACGTATCGACCGCGACGATCATGAAGACGTCGAGATCGTACTCGCGTCCATATACCTCCTCGTCCCAGCGCATCGCGCGCTTCAGCGATTCCATCGCATAGCCGCATTTGCCGATGTTGTGGGGCTCCGAGAAGATGCGAAGCGTGACCTCGCGCCCGCTCATCGTGGTGAACCGATCTTCGATCATCGAGAGATCCCCCGCCACGAGCGCAAACAGATAGGCGGGTTTCGGGAACGGATCTTCCCACGTCACCGACAGCCGTCCATCGTCGGTGCGCTCGCGCGCCACCTCGTTACCGTTGGAGAGCATCACCGGATAGCGCTTGTCATCGGCGACGATCGTCGTCGTGAAGCGTGACATCACATCCGGGCGATCGGGGTAGAATGTGATGCGACGAAAGCCCTCCGCTTCACATTGGGTACAGAACATCGGGCCCGACAGATAGAGCCCTTCCAGCGCCGTGTTGGCCTTTGGGTCGATGCGCGTCGTGCATGCGATCACAGCTTGCTCGGCAACATCGAAGAGCGTCAAGGTTTCGTCTTCCAGGCGATACTCGTTGCCCGATAACGCACGCCCGTCGATCGAGACCTCCACGAGCTCGAGATCGCTACCGTCGAGGGTGAGCTCACTGCTCCCGCTACCTTGCGGATTACGACGCACCTCGAGCTTCGAGGTCACCGTGGTGGCTTCCTCGTCGAGATCGAAGTGCAGCTCCGTGGTCTCGACGAGATAATTCGGCGCCTCGTAGTCCTTTAGATGAATGGCTTTCGGCTGACCGTCTTTCATGACTCACCTTGGAAAAATTGTGCCAGGCACAACTATGCGTAAATTATGCCTGGCACAATTTTTTGCGCTCAAAACAACTCGCTCTGGCGTGGAGACGCAGCCTCCTCGCCGGCGCTCAATTCTACATGGAAGGAGGTGAAGCGCCTCACGTTCAACACCCCGCTATCGAGCAGGAGATACTGCCCCTTGATGCCGAGCAGCACGCCTTGCACCAGTGACTCTCTCTCCAGATTGAAGGCACCCAGCACACGCGGCTGACTAGGCACGGGATAGTGAATGCGGGTGACGGGCTCGTCATCGAGAAGCCGAATCGAGCGCACGCCAAAGCGCGCCTGCACGGCGCCAAGCGCGTCCTTCGAGAGCTCGCGCAATCGCTCCCACTCCGAAGCCAGATCCATGTCCTCGGCATCGCCCCCAACCATCGCGCGCCAATCCGTACGATCGGAGACGTGCACGCCGATGGCTTTCTCGACGAAGCCCGCCTGCTGACGTGTATCGACCCGAGCAATCAGCATCGCCTGCGTCGCCCCCTGGTCGATCCAGCGCGTCGGCAACGCATCGTCACGGGTAAGCCCCACTTTGAGTCCGGAGGAGTTCGCCAGGTAGACGAGATGCGGGCGCATGCAGTTGCGCTCACCCCAGTCGGGCTCACGACAGGTCCCCTCGGCGTAGTGACACCGATCGGGGCTCACGACACACAGATCACACGCGGCGAGCTTCTTGAAGCACGGGTAGCAATGTCCTTGCGCGTAGCTGCGCCGGGTGACGGCCCCGCAATGAATGCACGTGATCGTGCCAAGATAGCGCAGCGTGAGCTCGCGCCCGATCACCGGGTTTGCTGCGATCAGCTGATCCCCGAGCACAAACTCATATTGCACCTCGTCGGTATCGTGGGCGCGCAGCTTTCGCAGCGGTCCCTCACCCAGCTTCAATCACCTTCTCCGTCAATGGCATCGCGCATGAGAAGACTTCGCCGGTCGTGCCACGTAAAGAGCGCGCCAAGCAGGACCCCCGCCCCAAGGCCCGACCAATGCGCCACATTGGCCACGCGAATATCGAACAGCTCGAGAATCCCGAACGAGAACAGCACCAGCGAAACCAACAGCACCCCGGAAATGGCCGAAGGCACCTGCAACATCGGATGCGGCAGATAGCGCTGCGCGACCAGCAGATAGCCGAGAAGCCCGTAGACCACCCCGGACATCCCGCCGAACAGCGGCCAGCTACTGAAAAAATACTGCGCGCCGTTCGATAGGGGCGCCACCAACAGCACAACGGTGAGGAGCCGCCCGCTTCGCATGGCGATCTCGATTCGCGGGGCGAGAATCCAGAACACCAGCAGATTGAAGATCAGATGTAATGCGCCAAAGTGAAGCAAGGCCGGCGTCCAGAGGCGCCAGATCTGGCCGGACGACATGGTGGTGACGAAATCGGGATAGCGCAGGTATTCGCCGACGATCTGGAAGTCCGCGAATGCCAGCCACCGCAACACCAACGACGGTGTCCCCGAGTCGCCCCACGTGGCCGGGAACAGGAGGATGCAAAGAGCGACGATCGCCGAGCTCACGGGCATGCGCCGCCAGGTGAGGAGGAGCTTCCTGGAATCCACCAATCGCCATCGCCCGGAGTGTGCGCGAATCTCGAGCTTTCCCGCGCGATAGGCATCGTAGGCCTCACGGGCACGCGGCGCGTCGTCCGCCCGTGCCACCACGAGCACCTGCTTCCCCACCTCCTCGTGAAAGCGGTGGGGAATGCTCTCGTCCCACAGATAGCGGCTGAACTCGGCGAGGTCGTCCTCGAGGGGTACCTCGAGCACGCGAACAAGGCGATTGGCTGGCGGCATCGCTAAAGGTTCGCCCAAAAGGCGTGCGCTTGCCAGTCACAACGGATTAGGGGACAGTCCCTTATAGGGACAGTCCCCCAATCCAATGTAAAATACGCGTTCCACCCGATTGCGGTGATCACAATGCAAGCTGTCGACAACGAAGTGCTGACCCACGTGCGCGACTGGCTCGAGGCCGGCGAGAAATGCTGGCTCTGCACCGTCGTCGCCACCTACGGCTCGTCCCCACGCCCCGTGGGCTCGCTGCTGGCGTGCGACACCAGCGGACACGTGGTGGGTTCGCTCTCGGGTGGCTGCGTGGAAGACGACCTCCTCGAGAAGCTCGAGGCAGGGGAACTCGCTCCCGAGAAACCCGAGATCATGAAATACGGTCTCACCCCCGAGGATACCGAGCGCCTGGGGCTCCCGTGCGGCGGCCATCTTCACATCGTGGTGGAGCCGCTGATTGCAAACGAATCGCGCCTGAAGGACTTCAGTCACATCGTCGAACGTCTGGACGAGCGGCGCTGCGTACGCCGCGAAGTTCATCTCCAGAGTGCGGACACGAGCGTCTCGGACGTCGAGCGTGCCGAAGCGCTGATCCTCGACGAGGATCCAAAGACGGGTCCCGTTCTGCGCCAGACCTATGGTCCCCGCTATCAGCTTTTCCTGGTGGGCTCGGGAATGGTCTCGCAATATCTCGCCGACATCGCGCAGGCGCTGGATTATCAGGTCACAGTCTGCGATCCCCGGGAGCACATGCTCGAGCAGTGGCAGGTGGAGGGCACGCGACTCACTACCGACTACCCCGACGACGCCATCCGCGAGCACGCACACGATGCGCTCACCGCCATCGTTGCGCTGACGCACGATCCACGCATCGACGACATGGCCATGATGGAAGCCCTGAAATCCAATGCCTTCTACGTCGGCGCCATGGGCTCGTCTCGAACCTCGGCGAGCCGTCGCGAGCGGTTGAAAATGCTGGACATCACCGACGAGGAGCTCGCGCACCTGCATGCACCCGTTGGGCTCGACATCGGCAGCAAGACGCCACCCGAGATCGCCATTGCGATTCTCGCCGAGCTCACCGCCGTGCGTAAGCAAAGAGAGCAAGCTGCGATCGAGGGATTGCTCGCCGTCGCCGCGGCGGACTGACTAGCCTTCGTTATTCGCGAGCCGGATTGGGATTCATGATCGGCGGTGTACTGATTCTTGCTGCAGGCGAAAGCACACGCTTCGGCGAAGACAAGCGTCGCGCCCGGCTCCCGGTCACCGACCATACCTTGCTCGAGGCCACCATCGATCGCTATCGAAGCGTCTTCGCGCATCTGCGCGTGGTGTTGCGCGAAGGCGAGGACAAATTGGCGATGAGCGCCGGGCTCGGGCCGCACGAGGTGATCTATTCGTCTCGCGCCGCGGGAGGTATGGGCTATTCCCTCGCCGACGGCATCGCCGCGGTTGCCGACTGGGACTACGCCTTCATTGCCTTGGCCGACATGCCCTTCATCCACGAGGGCACCCTAAAGACGTTGTGTCAGGCGATGGACTCAGAGAGTCAAGCGATGGGGGGCGCCATCATTGCGCCGGCCACTGCGGGGCGCCAGGGCCATCCCGTGGGTTTTTCCAACACACTGTTTCGCGAGCTCGAGCAACTCACCGGCGATGCGGGCGCGCGGGACGTGGTGCGCCATCACAAGGATTCGGTCGTTCGGATCGAGATCGAGGACCCCGGGATCTTTCAGGACGTGGATCGACCGGAGGATCTCGCGACGCCGCGACCTTGATTGTTCGGGCTATTTCCGTCCGCCCAGCCGGCTCGCCCAATCGAGCTTGGAGCGCAAGGAATCGTAGAAGCTGTGCTCCATCGGATAGATGAGCTTCAGCCGCTCCTGCTTCTTGCGCACCACCGCGAAGTCCCCGGAAGATACCGGAATATCCACCTGCGAATCGCAGCTGATCGCGGCGTCGCGCTGGTTCGTCGAGGCGAGCTCGATGCGAAACTCGGCATCTCCGCCCACCACCAACGGGCGTGAGGTCAGCGTGTGCGGGAACATCGGCAGCACCACGATGGCATCCAGACTCGGATGGATGATCGGGCCGCCGGCGGAGAGCGCGTAGGCGGTCGAACCGGTGGGGGTCGATATCATGAGCCCGTCGGCGTGAAGGTCGTAGACGAATTCGTCATTGATGTAGAGCGCGAATTCCATCATTCGAGACATGCTGCCCGAATGAACCAGAATCTCGTTCAGCGCGCTGGACCGACCAATCACGCGATCGCCGCTGAACACCTCCACCTCGAGCAGAAAGTGCTGCTCGATGTAGTAGTTCCCGTTCAGCACCTCGCCGACGCGATGCTCGATGTCCTCCGGCCGGATGTCGGCCAGGTACCCGAGCCCACCGCGATTGATGCCCAGAAGCGGCACACCGTGATCCACCAGATCCCGTGCGACACCCAGCAGGCTACCGTCGCCCCCCACCACCACGACGAGATCGCAATGCTTGCCCATCTCGGCGCGCTCCAGCACCTTGAAGGCATTGCGAGGCACCATGGCTGCGGTGGCCTTCTCCACCACCACTTCGACCTCGAGGTTCTCCAGATGCCCCTCGAGCCGCTTGACCGAGTCCACCACCAGCTCGCTGCCAAGGCGGCCGATGACACCGACGGTGTGGAAAGCTAGTTTGGTCTCTACCATCGCGTAGAAGTATACGTTCTTTCAGCGCGCTGCCTGTGGGGTCGCGTCCTCGCTCGAGGGAGCCTCCAGAAAATCCCAATTCAGCGCTGCATCTCTCTCCGTGGCGACGGCTCTCCGCCTAAGGCACGATTCGAAATGTCCTGCGCCGACTGAGTCGGTAGATGCCAAAGTCTCGGCGGTCGAGGGTGAAGATATTGATGGTGTTCTTTTTCTCGGCAAGATTCACAAGCGTTGCGTCGGCAAAGTCCATCGGAAGATCGGAATATTTACGCATCAGTGCCCTTATCGACGGAATTTCATCGATTTGAATGTGCTCGACCTGGACCGCGCCTCGTTCGATCATCTGAAGAAGCGCATCGCGGGCATCACGCGAGCCTTCCAGCAGATACATCGCTTCCGCGATAGGCGCCCAGGTCGTGAGGAGCGGATCACTCAGGGTTCGAAGGGTCCCCACACAGGCATCGTGGTCAGGATCGTCTCGGTGGAGTATCGCCACCAGCGGTCCGGCATCAACCAGCGTCTCGCCCGCCACGCGGCCGCTCCCTCAACATTTCTCGCACGATGCGCTTGTGGTCCCGTGCGCGGATCTCAGGTCCCCCTTCGGCGACGCCGATCAGATCAGCAATCA
>JAPULC010000110.1 GCA_027295305.1 Gammaproteobacteria bacterium | reverse complement strand
ATTCGCCATCCGGGCGAATTTCCTCCGACGCTGCGGCGAAGCCAGTTCGCCTTCGCTCCCAGGCCCTTTCTTTTGCTGCGCGTTCTTCCGCAAAGAGCTCCGCAAAAAGCGGTCCTGCTAACGCCAGCCCCAAGGCAGGCGCGACATCCCTGACCCGGACGCTAGCTCCGCACGGAAGCTCCAGCTAGTGGCGCAGCCCCTCGGGTTCGGGTAACGTCCCGGCCCCGGTATGAGCGACTCCTGGTTCAAGCTTGCCACCCGGGGCGCGGTCGTGCGTCGGGCAATCAAGACCGCGCTCGTCGTGGGTTGCGTCCTCGTTGCCATCAATCACGGCGATGCGTTGTGGATGGGTGACATCGGTGCGGGCCGGTTGCTGCAGATCGCTCTCACCTTCCTCGTGCCCTATGTGGTCTCCACGAGCTCCAGCGTCGCTGCGATGCGCGCCGTCGCCTCGGCGGTGCCGTCAAAGTGATCGTCGCGAAGTGGTGCTTGGGGGCTCTCGCCGCGAGCTTCACCCTCAATGCGATGGGGCAGATGGAAGAGCTGGTCGTGAGGGAATCGCGTTCGGCCGCGCAGCGCTTCGACACGGTCGGCAGTGCGTTCACCGTGCCAGGAGAGGACGTGGCCTTCAGCCGCGGGCGTCACATTCACGACCTGATGGTGCGGGTGCCGGCGGTGTGGATATCGCGAGGCTCGGGTCAGGAGCATCTCACCGCGATTCGCTCTCCCGTGCTCACCGGCGCAGGTGCGTGTGGCGCCTATCTGTTCCTCGAGAACGGCATTGCCATTCGGCCTGCGGGCTTCTGTAACGTGAACAACCTCTTCGAGGTGTTCACAGAGCAGGCCGCTGCCATCGAAGTCGTGCGTGGACCCGCCAGCGGCATTTACGGTGGCAACGCATTGCACGGGGTGATCAACACGCTGACCCCCGAGCCTACTGGGGATCGGGAGCTCACGGTGGGAATCGAAGCCGGCCGCTGGGACTTCTATCGCGCGCGGGTCGTCGCCGGCGGGCGTGCGGGAAATCATCGCCTGTACATCGGTGTCGACGCCGTGGACACCGATGCGTACCGAGAGGCTGCCGGGTACGAGCAGCAGAAGCTCGTGCTTGCACATGGTCTCACGCTGGGGGATTGGGAGGTGCGCAACACCGTGAGCGGCACCAATCTGAATCAGGAGACCGCGGGGTTCGTGCTCGGATTCAAGGCCTACAAGGATGCCGATGCTCGAAAAAGCAACCCGAACCCGGAGGCGTTTCGCGACGCCTGGGCGTTGCGGTTGATGAGCGAATGGTCGCGTGCACTCGGCGAAGATCGGGCGCTCATGGTTACCCCGTATCTGCGCCGTTCGAAGATGCAATTCCTACAGCACTTTCTTCCAGGCCAGCCGCTGGAGAAGAACGGACAGACCAGTGGCGGCGTGTCCGCGCGTCTGTTCACGTCCGGTACGCGCCTTGATTGGACCGTTGGCGCGCAGTTCGAGGTGATGAACGCGTTTGTCAATCAGAACCAGGATGGCCCCACACAGGGCTCTGCGTTTCTGATTGAGACTCGACCCGAGGGCGAGCACTACGACTACGACGTGGACAGCCTGATGCTGGCGCTCTTCTACGATCTGGAATGGCGTCCCCTCGATCGCGTGACCGTCGTGCACAGTCTTCGCGCCGAGCGCCTGGCGTACGACTATGACAACAATGCGCTCGACGGCGATACGCGCGACGATGGCACGCCCTGTGGTTTCGGGGGCTGTCTGTATACACGCCCGTCGGATCGCGATGACGCTTTCAACGACCCGGCCGGGCGCCTTGGGGTGCGTTTCGCGCTGAGCCAAGACGTCGTGATCTACGCCCTCGGCGGCGTTGGCTTCAGAGCGCCCCAAGCGACGGAGCTGTATCGCCTCCAGAGCGGACAGAGTGTCGCCGATCTAGACAGCGTGCGGCTCAAATCCGTGGAGCTCGGATTGAAAAGTGCCGGCGAGGTGTACAGCGTCGATGTTGCCGTGTTCGTTCAGCACAAGCGCGATCAGATCATCCGCGACTCCAATGGATTCAACGTCTCCGATGGCCGCACGCGCGCCTATGGTGTGGAGACGGAAGTGGTGTGGCGCCCCGCCCCGCGCCACGAGCTCCGCGTCGCCTGGACGTTTGCGCGGCACGAGTACGACTTCGATCGGCTCGGCGGCGGCGAGCCGATCAGCAAGGGCGACGATGTCGACACCGCCCCGACCTCCCAGGGCAGCGCGCATTGGCGCATCATGCCCACCGAGCGGAGCATGGTGGAGCTGGAGCTCTGGAAGCTGGGCGAGTACTACCTCAACCCATCGAACACGGCGCGTTACAACGGGCACACGGTGCTCAATCTCCGCGGAACGTGGAACCCGCTCCCGAGATGGCGTTTCAGCGCGCGCATAATGAACCTCACAAATGCGGACTATGCCGATCGCGCGGATTTCGCGTTCGGTAACTACCGCTACTTCCCGGCAATGCCGATTCACTATTTCCTGGCTGTGGAGTTCAGCGAGTGATGCGAAAAATCGTCAAGGCGGTGGTCGTGTTCGTTGCGATCGTGATGGCTGGTGTGACCTATCGATTCATCGCGTGGCTGCCGCCGGTGAATACACCGGCCGGCGGGATTCTCGGGACTCTATTGCCGTTTCTGAGAGAAGAGCGACCCGAGCTCACGCTGGACCTGCTGCGCGAGCGTATCACCCTTGCCCCCGGATTCGGCATGAGCGTGTTTGCCACCGACATTCCAGGGGCGCGTGCCATGCGGATGACCCGCGCCGGCGATCTCCTTGTCAGCTCGCCACCCACCGGCCAGGTATTTCTGGTCGAGCGCGATCGCGATGGCGATGGCGTGGCCGACGGCCAGCGTGTGCTGCTCGATCAATTGAAAGCACCGCTGGGCCTCGATTTCCATCTGGATTGGCTCTACGTCGGGGAGCGCGACGCCATCGGGAGGGTCGCCTTCGATCACGACGCGGGTCGCGTGGTAGGAAGCTATGAACGTGTTGTGACGAACATGGCGAGTGGATCAGGCGGCCACTCCAAGAAGCCGATTCGATTCGGACCTGATGGGCTGCTCTACGTCAATGTGGGCTCCACCTGTAATGCGTGCCTGGAAGACGATCCGCGCAGCGCGGCGATCGTGAGGTACACACCGGAGGGGCAGCGCGAGGAGGTCTATGCAACGGGCCTGCGCAACAGCGCGGGCTTCGACTGGTCTCCGCGGGACGGCAAGCTCTATGCCACCGATAACGGACGCGATCTGCTCGGCGACGACTTTCCCCCGTGCGAGCTGAACGAGATCAGGCAGGGGGAGTTCTACGGCTGGCCCTTTGCCAATGGCGATCGCATTCCCGACCCGGACTTCGGTGAAGGGCGAGACGATGAGATCCTTCGCTCGGTTGCACCAGTCCACGAGTTCCGTGCCCACAACGCCCCGCTGGGAATAGCGTTCATCCGCGGGGATTGGGTGCCCGGCGACTATCGTGGCGCTGCGATCGTGGCGCTGCACGGATCGTGGAACCGCTCGCGTAAGGACGGCTACAAGGTGGTCTCTCTTCATTGGCATGCCGACGGTTCCATCGAGGAGCGCGATTTCATGATTGGCTTCCTGCGTGACGAGCACGTCATCGGCCGTCCGGCGGAGGTCGCGGAGGGTAGCGATGGCGCGCTCTACATTGCTGACGATTACGCGGATGCGGTGTATCGGGTGGTTTACGGTCGCGGCGAGGGGGTGCTGGGGGGCGCCGAGTTCGCCGCCGGGGAGGTCGCGACGCGCGGGGAGGTCGCCCGCTACGAACGTGATGAGCTCGACCCGGAGGTAATCGCGCTGGCGATGATCGAAGGTCCGGAGCAGTTCGACGCGCTTGCGTGTGGTGCATGTCACGTGGATACGGCAGGCGCATCCGGGAATTTGGTGGTTCTCGACGGGCTGGCAGCGCGTTATTCCCCGGAGAGCCTTGCGCGCTATCTGGCGGCACCACAAGCACCGATGCCGCCGGTAGAGCTCGATGAGGATGCCCGGCGCCAGCTCTCGATCTACCTGCTGGAATCACACCCATGATGCCGTGAGCATACTCGCGCACGTACGGCCGTCATTCGAGCGCGAAGCGGGGCAAGAGCTTCAGGCGCTGGCCAGAGAGCACCACCTCTTTGGCCATCTGCGGGTGATGGAAGGCAGCGGTCTCTGCGAGCTCGTCCTTGGGGACGAGGATGCGGATCGCCTCGTCGCCTCTGCGCCGTTTGTCGATCTGGTGTTCGTTCGTCAGTGGCTCGTCTCGATAGCGCAGCTTCGCGCGCTTGTGCCGGGTGATCGCGTTTCCGCGATCGTCGCGGCGCTGCCGAAGCAGCTCGTTTTCGACGACCTGTGCGTCGACTCGGGCGACGGAGACGAGGGACGTCGACTCGGGCGTCTGTGCCGCTCGATCACAGAACCCTTGCGCGATGCCCTCGCCGATCGGCTGGTAGTGGGGTCTGGCTTGCGAGCGCACGTCGTGTTCACGAGCGGGGACAGCGCCTACGTCGGATACGCGCCTGTCGAGAACAGCTCCGCATGGCCGAAGGGCATTCCGCGGCTGCGTCTTCCCCGAGGTGCCCCAAGTCGTGCAAGCGCCAAGCTCGAGGAGGGCATTTTGTGGTTTCTCGGAAGCGGCGCCGAAGGTGAGCTGCGCGCGGGGATGAGCGCCGTCGATCTGGGGGCTGCGCCGGGAGGCTGGAGCTGGTCGTTGACCCGCCGCGGGCTGGATGTGGTGGCAGTGGACAAGGCGGCGCTCGCGCCTGAACTTCTGGCAAGTGGGTTCGTCGAGCACGTTGAGCGCGATGCATTCACATTCAAGCCCGGTAATGCGGTGGACTGGTGCGTTTGCGACATCGCCGACAAGCCGGCTCGCGTGGCGGACCTGATGTGTAAATGGCTCGAGAACCGTTGGTGTCGATGGGCGTTGTTCAATCTGAAGCTGCCGATGGCTTCACGCTACGAGAGCTTCGTGGAGCTGCGTGAGCGCATGACCTCGCGTCTAGGGGAGCACGTCGTGCTGCGCTTCAAGCAGCTCTATCACGACCGTGCGGAAGTCACCGGGTGCGCTCAGGTTCTGACATGAAGCAGGTGCTGCTTGGCGTGCTCGCGCTCTGGTGGCTGCCAGCCTGCGCGAGCGAGTGCACTTTGCTGCGAGACAATGCAAGCGGCGTGGTGGGGATGGACGGCTCTGCGTCTACCGCGCTGGGCGATGGGCGTAGCTTGTTCGTATTCGGTGATACGTTCTTCGGCTCCATTAATGGCGGGAATGGCGAGAATGGCGAGCGTGAGATTCGAGAGATGGTCGATTACTCGTTTGCCATCGTCTCTGACGCAGCCGCGGGTGAGTGCTTCGCGGGGGCGTCAATCGTTCGCGATCGTGTCGAGCGAGACGCCGGCTGGGAATCCGGTGACCGTTTCTGGCCTGGCCACGGATTGCGCGTGGGCAACGCCATCGTTTTGTTCTTTGTCCACGCGCGGGTGACCGATCCGACGGATTCCTTCGGCTTCGAGGTTCGCGGCGCCGGGGTCGTTAGTGGTCCGGCGGATGATCTGCACTTCGATCTCGCCGAGGCGCGATATTTGCCGTCTGGATATCTGCCGGGGGCGCTGTTGACTCATGCTGGATCAGCCTATGTGTACCTGTGTCGCCCGGACATCGGCTTCGAGTGCGTGCTGGCGCGAACGACGCCGGAGAGGCTCGCGAGACCATCGAGCTACCAGTACTACGTGGCCGGGCGCGGATATGGAGGTGCTCTCGAGGAGGCGAGCGTCGTCGTGAGCGCAAGCGCTGAGTTCAGCGTGAGCTTCATCGACGCTCTCGGGGGGTTTGTCGTGGTGGACATCGAGCCCTTCGCCGGAGAGATCACGATGCGCAAGGGCGGCGCGCCGGAAGGCCCATTCTCGGAGCGGCAATCTTTGCTGCCATGCCGTCTGCGTGACGACGAATTCTGCTATGGGGCGAAGCTTCATCCGCAGCTTTCGGTGGACGGCCTAGGCTTTATCTATGTCACTTACAATACCAATTTGATGCAGTATGATCCGCGATCCTATGCCGACCGGCCCGAGCTCTACTGGCCACGGCTCGTGAGGCTCGAGCTCAGCGAGGTGGCCGATTGAATCTGCCGGTTTTCGATGTCGAACTAGAGATCAGTCCCCGGGGAAGTCTCGAGCTCATCTCCCAGCAGGAGGTGCAGAAGCTCCGCCACGCCGATACCCACATTGCAGATCTCTTCCGTCGCTGCGCCCTCGCTGTGTTGAATTCCGGCAGTAACATCGACGATGCCACCGTGATCTTCGATCAATTCCGGGACTTCGAGATCGAGATCATTCAACGACCGCGTGGGGTCAAGCTTCGAATCAA
>JAPULC010000011.1 GCA_027295305.1 Gammaproteobacteria bacterium | reverse complement strand
TGCGTTCTACCGGGACGTGCTGGGATGCGAGGTGGAGCGCAGTCTCGAAGATTTCGGTCTTCATCAGCTGCGGGCAGGCAACTCGCTGATCGATCTCGTGGACGTCACCGCGCCCATCGGCCGCCAGGGGGGCGCGGGCCCGGGCGACGAGGGCCGCAACATGGATCACTTCTGTCTGCGCATCGACGACTTCGACGAGACGCTTCTGCGTGAGCACCTCGCCAGCCACGGCGTCGAAGCCGGGGAGACCGGACAGCGCTATGGGGCGGATGGAACCGGCCCTTCGATTTACATTCGCGATCCCGAAGGAAATGTGGTCGAGCTCAAGGGCCCGCCAACCTCCTCGTAGATTGGGGTCTGACCCCATCTCAACACTATCCGGCGAGGAGAATCGTAGCTGGCACAATTTCCATCCCATAGGGAAGGTCCCTTATTTCCCCTCGTTGCCGCGCTCGTGCGACGGATTCCGCTCCCTCGCACGTATGTATCAGCAATGCGAGTAACAAGGAATTCAGCCATGTTGGCAAAGCTCTTTTGGATCACTGTGCTACCCATCGCCATGGTCGGCGGCTCTGTCAACGCCGACACCAGCGACCCCACCGCCACCGACGAAGCGAACACGCCTCCACATCATTCCATGGGCCATCGCGGCCCCCGAGGCCCCATTTCCATCGAAGCGGTCGAGAGCCGCACGACGGAGAGATTCGCGACCTTGGACACCAACGAGGACGGGCTTCTGGAGCTGGCCGAGTTCGAACCACCCCGACGAGGCGGGCGCGGCATGCGGGGAATGGGATTCCCTCGCGGCGCCGATGGTGATACCAATATCAACGATCGACTGTTTCAGCACCTGGACGCCGACGGGAACGGTGAGATCAGCCAGGAAGAGCTCGCCAACCTGCAGGCCGCACGCCACGAGATGATGAAGGCCATTGTCTTCGAGCGGCTGGATACGAGCGCAGACGGATTTCTCACCCTCGAGGAGTTTGCTCCGCAGCTCGCGCGTTTGAAGGCGCTGGACGTCAACGGTGACGGGCTCGTCACAGAGGAAGAGCGGCCCCGTGGCAGACGCGGGCAGAAGCCCGGCAGCGAGAAGAGTGCGACAAGCGCGTGAGGCTCACCTGCGTGCAGCCGTTGGGAGCAGTAGCTATTGAAAGACGTCTCGGACGAGACGCTGATGGAGCGAGTTCAAAGGCGCGATCATTCCGCATTCTCGCATCTCGTGGACCGCTATCTCTCGCGTCTGCGTCCCTTTGCACTGAGACTGATGGGAAACGCTGAAGATGCCGACGATGTGGTGCAGGAGACGTTCCTGCGAGTGTGGCGAAATGCGCACTCCTGGGAGCCTGGCCGAGTCCAGCTCACGACCTGGTTGCACCGCATCGCTCACAATCTCTGCATCGACACGATGCGTCGACGCCGCCCGACCACCGAGTTCAACGAGACTCACGCCGACGGGGCCGCAAGCCTGGAGCAGGAGGCGATGGCTGCCGAGCTCGGAGACACTGTGGCGGCGGCACTTACGACATTGCAGGAACGCCAGAAAACGGCGCTGCTCTTGTGTCACTATCAAGGACTCAGCAATCGACAAGCCGCCGAGATACTCGATGTCAGCGTCGAAGCGCTGGAGTCGCTGCTCGCCCGCGGACGCCGGCGTATGCGCCAGCTGCTGAGTGACAGCTAGTCCGGTGCATGGATGGACCGCCATTTCCCGAATTTTCGGAAGCCGAGCTGCAGAAAATTCTAGGGAAATGGGAGCATCTGCAAATCACATTTGCAGATGCGTTAGAAGAAATTCACAGGGATGTGAATTTCTGGACATAAACGGTTGAGCCAACGAAACCAATGAACATTGAACGCGTCAAAACCATCATCGAAGCTTATGGCGGCGATCCGTTGCGTTGGCCCCAGGACGAGCGTGACGAGGTGCTTGCGATGCTCGGGCAATCCGACGCGCTCGAGTCGTTGCTGGAGGATGCGCGGCGTCTCGATGCGGTGCTCGATGAGATCACCCCACCTGACGCGCCCACACATGCATTGCGCACGCGGATTCTGCGCGCCGCCGAACAAACATCCGGACACACATTCATCGAGGGTTTCGTCGACTGGCTTCTCGATGGGACACCCAGAGACCGGGTGCTGCGACCCGCCATGGCCTCGTTGTTGCCGTTGCTGCTTGGCTTTGCCCTCGGCGTCGCCACGCCCGAAAACAGCGTTGACGAAGTGCTGGCACAGAACGTGCTCGCCGACGAGGTGGCGCAGCTCGCATTCATCGACACCGAGCAATCGGACTTCGATCAATGAGCGGCCGGCGTTGGCTCGTCGTCGGCCTCACGGCGTCCGTGGTCATCAACCTGCTTCTGGTCGGTTTTCTCGTCGGGCGAGTTTCCGGAATGCCACGCCCGTCCACCTTTCAGGCAAACACTCAGGCGAGCATTGGCTGGATGATGCGCCATCTACCGGACGAGCGACGCGACGTCCTGCGTCCAGAGGCGCGCGCGCACTTCGGCGAGCTGAGGCCGGCGCTGCGGAAGCTGAGACAAGCGCAGCGACGGCTGTTCGAGGTATTGATCGCGGAAGAGCTGGACCAGGATGCCTTGAACGGTGTCATCGTCGAGATGAGAGAGGGTTTCGATACCACACAAGGCCACAACCTCGAGTTTCTGGCGCAGCTCGCAGGCAAGCTGACGGTCGAGGAAAGGCGCATGTTGGCGGAAGGTCTCAGACGCCCACACGAACGCTCGCCGGGACGCAGACGCCCAAGGTCGGAACGTCAACCTCAATGAGCCTGTGACGCGCTCACGAACCTCGACGGTACACGACGCCCTGGACGACTTCGTCACGCGTTATCTCGAGGCCTACCCCGAGCTCTTCGAGGTTTTCGACGAAGAGTGGCGCTCCCCCTGCGAGATCTCTCCCCCCTCGCGGGGCCGGGTGCAATGGCGCCCCTCGCCACGCAAACGCGCCAACGACTTCACAGGCCTCGAGCGTGCCCTCGCGATCGAGATCCATCCGGACATCAAAGCGTATTTCGGATCATTCTGGTCCGGAGATCTGGAAGCCGAGGCCGACGATGGACACGTGAGCCTCCTGTTTCTCTGGAACGCCGACGACGTGGATCGTCTGGTGGAGAATCTCATCGGTCATGCGCTGCAGAAACGCCGTCGCCGCCAGCCATTCAACGTATTCTTCGCGTGCACCGAGAAGGACTCCGAGTTGATTCTCGCGGTGGATAACGATACCGGTGAGGTGATTCTGGAGGCACCGGACAAACCCCCGCTGAGAACAGTGGCAGATGACCTTGCGACGTTCCTGTCGACGCTGAGGCCCGCGAGCCCAACGCAACACCCGAACGCTCTCTCGCCTGATCGGGGCAGGTTAAACTAGCTGCATGCCCAACCTGACACTGAAATCCGTCCGGCGTGTCGAAGGCCGCGTGACCCTGCCCGGATCCAAGAGCCTTTCCAATCGCGCGCTGCTGCTGGCGAGCCTCGCTGCGGGCACGACGCGCATCAGCAATTTGCTCGTGAGCGACGATGTGGAGCGCATGCGCGAGGCACTCGAAGCCCTGGGCGTCGTGCTCGATGTCTCCGAGGACGCCACACGCGCCACGGTGACCGGTCACGCAGGGCGCATCCAGACCGAAGAGCGTGTCCATCGGCTGTACCTCGGCAACGCCGGGACGGCGTTCAGACCGCTCACCGCCGCGCTCTGCCTCTCACGCGGAGTATTCGAGCTCGAGGGCGAGCCGAGGATGCACGAGCGACCCATCGAACATCTCGTGACAGCGCTTCGGGACCTCGGTGCCCGCATCGAATATACGGGCCGGGAAGGTTATCCACCGCTACGCATCACGGGGGGTGATCTGGACGGAGGGATGATCTCCATTCCAGGCAACATCAGCAGCCAGTTCCTCACGTCGATTCTCATGACGGCGCCCCTTGCTCGGGCGCCAATCGAGATCCACGTGATCGGCGAGCAGGTCTCGAAGCCCTACATCGAGATCACCCTGGACGCAATGCGCCGCTTTGATGTCGAGGTCGCACATCGCGATCTGCAACAGTTTCAGGTGCCTACCGGAAGCTATACGTCTCCGGGAGACTTCCTCGTCGAAGGTGACGCTTCGTCGGCCACGTACTTTCTTGCGGCAGGTGCAATCAAGGGCGGACCCGTGCGCGTTCGGGGCGTAGGCAGTGAGAGCGTTCAGGGTGACGTAGCGTTCACGAAAGTGCTCGAGGCGATGGGGGCCCAGATCGACATGGGCAAGGATTGGATCGAGGTACGGGGTCCGGAAGGGAAGCTCAAACCTTTCGACATGGACCTCAACGCGATCCCCGACGCTGCCATGACCGCGGCGGCGACCGCGCTCTTTGCCGACGGGACGAGCATCATTCGCAACGTCTACAACCTGCGTGTCAAAGAGACCGATCGCATTCAGGCATTGGCGCAGGAGCTGCGAAAGCTGGGCGCCGAGGTCGATGCCGGCAACGACTATCTGAAGATCACGGCCCCCGACAGACTGAAGCCGGCGATCATCGACACCTACGACGATCATCGCATGGCGATGAGTCTCTCACTCGCAGCCCTTGGAGACGTGGACATCGAAATGCGCGATCCACAATGCGTCACGAAGACGTTCCCCGAGTACTTCGACGCATTCGAATCCATTTGCGTGAGATCTTCGTAACGGGCCACAAGCTTTTTCATTGGGAGTGGTCGTAGGGGGCGGAGAAAGCCCCATGGTCTTCGTTGCGAGTCCGTCGGTAATTCAAAAGTTGTAGTCGGGCTGCATCTACTCGAACAGCGCCTTCTGTCGTCGTTCAAGACTCAACAAAAATTCCTTGGTGTCGATCCCGCCACCGAATCCCGTGAGGGATCCGTCGCTGCCGATCACGCGATGGCACGGAATCAGAATCGGGATGGGGTTTCTCCCGTTGGCGGCACCCACTGCGCGTGATGCCTTGGGTTTCCCCAGATGCTCCGCGATTTCGCCGTAAGTCCGGGTCTCCCCATAAGGGATCTGTTGGAGTGCGCCCAGCACATCGCGTTGAAAATCCGTACCGTCGGCTTCGAGCGGTACGTCGAAGGATTCACGCTTGCCTTCGAAGTATTCTCCCAGCTCGCGGCGCACCTCGTCGAATTCCGAATCCTTTCGCTCCCAACCCTCGCCGGGCTCACGCGCCATGCTCCCGCGCGGAAAGCTGACGAGCTTCAAAACGCCATCGTCTCCAGCGACCAGCAGATCACCAATGGGACTTTCCACATAGCTGTAGTGCATCGAATCCTCCTTCCAAGACTGAAGAGTGCTCCCGTTCTCAAGCGGCCAATCCTGCCTTCTTCCACAGATACATCACCGCGTAAGCACGCCACGGCCGCCACGCTTCCGCGCGTGCTTCGAGCTCGGCGGCCTTGGCGACCCCAGCCGCGCGCATCAACACGAGATCCGCCGCGGGCATCGCATCGGGATCGGAGAGTGCGCGCATGGCGATATAACCTGCCGTCCACGGGCCGATCCCGGAAATCTCTAGCAGCTCATCGCGCAGCGCCTCGGTGGACATGCTGCCATCGAATCGCAGCTCCCCTCGAAGAACCTTCTCACACAGCCCCTTGAGCGCTTGCGAACGTTGGCGAGGCATCGCAAATTGCGCAGGATCTCCGTGCAGCAAAGCCTCGGCGCTGGGAAAGCCTACCCAGCCGTCCCGCTTCTCGCCGAATCGCTCGACCAATCGATGCGTAACGGTCACTGCACCCTTGACGCTCACCTGCTGTCCGATCACCGCACGCACGGCCAATTCGAATCCATCCCACGTGCCCGGGACGCGTAGGCCCGGATATTGGGAAATCACCGGGCGCAGCATCGCATCAGACGCGAGATGTCTGTCGACAACCGCGGAATCCGTCGCGAGATCGAACATGCGACGCACTCGCTCGAGGGTCGAACCCAGTGCCCGCGGATGAGGATGGCGGATCTCCGCCACCATGTAGTCATCGACGGCGTCGAATGACACGCGCACACGCCCGCTCTCGCCCTCGAGCTCGAACGTGCGCTCATAGCAATCCGCATCGACTCGCTCGATGCCGGGAATCGCCCGCCGAGCGAAAAAGTCCAGCAGCCAGCTCGGATCA
>JAPULC010000109.1 GCA_027295305.1 Gammaproteobacteria bacterium | reverse complement strand
AAGGCCTATTCGGAGTTCCTCCCACACCTCGTGTTGCTGGATGTGAAGATGGCGGGTGTCGATGGACTCGAGACGCGCGCACAGTTACGGGCGCTCGACGAGCGCGCCCGGGTGGTGATGATCTCGGGTCACGGAACGATCCAGACCGCTGTGGAGGCGACGCAGCTTGGCGCCTACGACTTTCTGGAGAAACCACTCGATACCGATCGGATCTTACTGACCCTCCGGAACGCGTTCGTGCGAAGCGACCTGGAAGCCGAGAACGAGCGCCTCCGCACGAACGTGGCGAACCAGTTCGACATCGTGGGCACGAGCCGGCCGATCCGTGACGTGCTCGAAACCATTGCCAAGGTCGCGCCTACACCTGCCAGAGCGCTGATCCTGGGCGAGAATGGAAGCGGCAAGGAACTCGTCGCCCGGGCGCTGCACGCAGGCTCGCCCAGGGCGGCCAAGCCGTTTATCGAGGTAAACTGCGCCGCCATCCCGAACGAGCTGATCGAAAGCGAGCTCTTTGGACACATGAAGGGGTCGTTCACCGGCGCCTTCGCGGATCGGGCCGGCAAATTCGAGCTGGCAGACGGGGGCACTCTGTTTCTCGACGAAGTCGGAGACATGAGCATCGAGGCTCAGGCCAAGGTCTTGCGGACATTGCAGGAAGGTGTGATTACGCGAATCGGTGCCGCCACGACCGCTTCGGTGGACGTCCGGGTGATTGCAGCGACGAACAAGAACTTGGAGGAAGAAATCGAGGCGGGTCGGTTTCGCCAGGACCTCTACTATAGACTCAACGTGGTTCCGATCGAGGTTCCCCCACTCAGAGCCCGCAGGGACGACATCCCCCAGCTCGTCGAGCGGTTTGTCAGTGATCTCGCCGTGTTTGGCGGCCTCAAATCCAAGCCCTTTACCGAAGAGGCGCTGGCGGCCCTGCAGCAACGTGATTGGCCCGGCAATGTGCGGGAGCTGCGAAACGCGGTTGAGCGCCTGTTGATTCTGTCGAGCGGTCCGGGTGTGGACGTCGCTGACGTGGAGCGGTTCACCGGACCGGCCGCAGACGCGAGTGTCGGAGCCCTGGTCCAGTGCGAGACATTCGAGAAGTTCAAGCAAGAGGCGGAGCGGGCCTTCCTGATGGGCAAGCTCCAAGACCACGACTGGAACGTTAGCGAGACAGCCCGAAAATTGGCCATGCCTCGCAGCAATCTGTACAAAAAAATCGAGAAGTATGGCCTGCAAAGGCGGCGGTAATCACATCGTAGGTTGCAACAGTTCGCTACCGATTGCGTTGTCTTGGTTATCACTAACGGTGTCGCGATGAATACGTTCCTGCCAGGATGGAATCATGTCGAACATCGATGGCGGTCATCGTCAGTGCCGGCGGCGTCGTGCTCGATGACCGCGCACTTCGAGATATCCCCCTCGGCAGCGTGCTCGCGACGGACTTCGCTGTGGCAGACCTCGCCAGCTGCGTGGTGATACGATTGAGGCACGATTGCTCGCGGGCCCAGCTGCGGAGTGGATTGCTGCGTTGGGCGTCAGCGCGAGGATGGTCGATAGCAGTTGCGCCGGTTCGGGCGAGCGGCTAACATAAACTCTGACATCAACTTGGTAGCTTGATTCATTGTGCCTATCGACCGCCATGACACACGGTGATCCAACGGTGATAACCGATGACCGTGCGTCGAGCAGTCCCCGGCTGGCTCATCTCCTCACGCTCCTAATCATCCACGGTGGTGGGTCGGCATTGTCGCTCCCACACCGCGTCCATATGCGTTCGTGTTTTGGGTAGGACCGGATAGCGGTCGGCCGTCCGGCATCGAGGCGCCCAGGTAGCCCGGCCATTGCCGGTTTCCGCGTCTGCTAACGCGGCACACGGAGGGACACAGAAGCCCATGCGAGCCAGCGCGGCGAAGAAGGTTGGGAAGGAAGAGGGTTCCCTCGATCAATACCTGCGGGAGATCAGCAAATACCCGCTCCTTCGTCGGGAAGACGAAGTCACCCTTGCCCAGGACATTCACACCGGCTGTGAAGAATCGCTCGACAAGCTGGTCCGCAGTAACCTCCGATTCGTGGTTTCCGTCGCCAAGAAATACCAGAATCAAGGAGTCAGCCTCTCCGATCTCATCAACGAAGGCAACCTCGGCCTGATTCGGGCGGCGCACAAGTTCGATGAGACGAAGGGAATCAAGTTCATCTCGTATGCCGTGTGGTGGATTCGCCAGGCGATCCTCCAGGCCCTCGCCGAACAGAGCCGGATTGTGCGCGTTCCGCTCAACAGAGCGGGAACGCTTCACCGAATCGGCAAGCGGTCCGCAGCGTTACAGCAGGAACTCGGTCGTGATCCCACCATCGATGAAATCGCCGAAGGCATGGATATTCCGCGAGACGAAGTCGCCAAGACCCTAGCGATTTCGCAAACCCACCTGTCACTCGATGCGCCCCTCACTCCCGGCGAAGACAACAAGCTCATGGACTACCTGCCGGACGACCAGAGCCCCGGTCCGGACGACCAGACCTTCGAGCACGCACTCACCGGCTCGATCGAGGAGGTGCTCAGAACCCTCAAGGAGCGCGAGGCCAAGATCCTTCGGCTGTATTTCGGTCTCGATGGTCAGGAGGCCATGACGTTGGAGGAAATCGGCGGCTTGTTGGGAATCACGCGCGAACGGGTGCGACAGATCAAAGAGAAGGCCCTTGCGCGTCTCCGCCACGTGAGTCGTGCACGTTCACTGGAGAGCTTCCTTTCGTAGCACCCCGAGCTGCGCCCTTGCCACCTGAGCGTTCTTCCCCCTCCCACCCCCGCTGCCCCCAACGCATATTGCCCGCATGAGATTATCACCAAGTATTGCCGGGTAC
>JAPULC010000108.1 GCA_027295305.1 Gammaproteobacteria bacterium | reverse complement strand
GGTGGCGAATGGGGTGGCTGCTTGCGGTTGGAAGTAGTTATCCCAGAGCTGGTGATCCATCTACTCATGGGCCGTAAGCCTGCTCGGGTAACCAGGTCACGATGCGCTCGAACCCAAAGATAATGGCAAGCCCCGCCAATTGCAGCAGGATGAACGGCGTGACGCCACGATAGATGGTGCTTACCTGAATGCCCGGTGGCGCGACCCCCTTCAGATAGAAAATCGAGAAGCCCACCGGCGGGGTGAGAAACGAAGTCTGCAGGCACACAGCAAACAGTACGGTGAACCACACCAGATCGAATCCGAGACCCACTACCACCGGCGCCACCAGCGGCAGCACGATGAGAGTGATCTCGATCCAATCGAGGAAAAAGCCCAGGAAGAAAGTGAAGATCAGAATGCAGACGATGATGCCGGTGGGTCCGAAAGGTAGACCCAGGAGCATCTGTTCCATGAGCTCGTCCCCGCCGAGACCGCGCAATACCAGGGAATAGGCGGTGGCGCCGAGGAAGATGGCGAAGATAAATGCCGTCGTACGCGTCGTCTCTTCCAGGACTTCCCGCAGCACGCCGATCTTGAGCCGACCATTCCCCCAGGCGAGAAGCATCGCCCCGAAAGCGCCCACACCGGCCGCTTCGGTGGGAGTGGCGATGCCGAAGAAGATGCTGCCGAGCACGGTGAGAATGAGCGCGGTGGGAGCAAGCGTTGCTTTCAGCACGCCCAAGAAGGCCGAGAAGTCCAAAGGCACGTGGTCCGTCGGGGCCGGTGCGACATCAGGCTTCAGCGCCGCGTAGATCAGGATGTATCCGATGTAGAGCGTGCCGAGGAGGAGCCCGGGGAAGAGCGCGCCGAGAAACAGATCCCCCACGGACATGGCCAGTCGATCAGCCATGAGCACGAGCATGATGGACGGCGGAATCAGAATTCCGAGAGTGCCCACCGCACAGACCGTTCCCGTCGCGAGCTCCTTGGAGTAGCCCTGCTTCAACATCGCGGGAAGGCCGAGAAGGGCCAACAACACGACTGAGGCGCCGATGATGCCCGTGGATGCGGCCAAGAGCACGCCGATGAGGGCGACGGTGACGGCGAGCCCGCCACGTAATCGGCCGAACACCTTCACCAGATTCTGCATGAGAAGATTTGCGATCCCGGAGCGATCGAGCATGAGCCCCATGAAGATGAACATGGGCCGCGCCACGAGCACCCAGTTCTCCATCACGTTCCACATCCGCTCCACGCTGATTGATGTGTACGCCCAGTCGATGCCGATGGCGGTGCCGAGGTCGATGTCCGCGATGATGGCGAGTGCGGTGAAGAGCATCGCGAGCCCACCCAGCACCCAGGCCACGGGAAAGCCGGTGAAGATGAGGGCGATGAAGCTCAGAAACATCAGGATGGCGAGGTAATGCCCCTCAGGCATCAGGATTCTGCACCGCCCTTGGAACGCGGGACACCCTCGGAACCGGGGACACCCACCGGTCGGGGAACGCCGAAGAGGAGCGACCACGCGCGCGTCAGCCGCGAGATCGCAGCCACCACCAGCACCACGAAACCGATCAGCAGAAAGCCTTTGATGACGAAGCGAAACGGTAGTCCGCCGGGGGAGGGGGAGACCTCACCTGTCTCGAAGCTGTAGAGGACGAACGGCACCGAGTAGATGATCACGAGGGCGGTGAACGGAAGCAGCAGCAGCACGATGCCATAGAGCTCGACCCAGGCTTGCACTCGGAGCGACATCCGCTCGTGCAGGACGTCCACGCGTATGTGCACATCCTGCTCGAGGGCGTAGCCAAGGCCGAGCAGAAATCCCACCGCGTACAGATGCCATTGGATCTCCTCGAACTCGATGTGGCCCTCGTCGAAGAGATAGCGCAGCGTCACGTTCGCAACGATGACGATCAGCAGCACCAGCCAGATCCACGAGAGCCATTCACCGAGCTTGCGCAGCAGTCGATCCACGACGCGGGAAAAGCGCGTGTGCGGCAGCCCGCTGTGATGAGGCAGGGATTCGGCGATGGCGTGCTCGTCGGGGGTTCCCATCGCCCTCAGAAATCCCGTGGCAGATAGGCGAGGCGCTTCCAATGCACGTAGTCCGCCTGAAACTCGGCTTGAGACGCGAGCACCCGTGCGAAAAACTCGTCTTGCGCCGCTTCTTCGGCGAGCACCTCGCGCGTCACGCGCCGAAGCTCTTCCAGCAGATCGCGCGGCAGGCGCCGGGCTGAGATGCCCTTCGCGGCGTAACCGGCAATGACCGGGCCTTGAAGGGCTTCGGCGCGCGCGAGATTGCGGGTCACGCCGGCGGTGCAGGCAAGGCGCACGAGGGCGCGATCGGCGGCTGCCACCGTCTCCCACAGCTCGGCATTCACCACCAGATGAGCGGCGGTGAAGGTCTGATGCCATCCCGGGAAATAGTTGAACTTGGCGATGCGGTCGAAGCCGAGGGCCTCGTCCACCACCGGCAGCGAATACTCCGTGGCGTCGATGGCACCCCTCTCCAGCGCCTGAAAGATCTCGCCCCCGGGAATCATGGTCACCGATGCGCCGAGGGATTCCAGCACCTTGCCACCCAGTCCGGCAAAGCGGATCTTCAGCCCTTTGAAATCCTCGAGGGTTTCGATGGGGCTGCGGAACCAACCTGCCGTCTCGGGTCCAATGAGCCCGCACAGAATCGGCACCGTGCCATGGGGGCGATAGATATCCTGCGCCAGCGCCTCACCGCCCCCTTCGTACCACCAGGCCATGAACTCCCAGGGCTCCATGCCGAAGGGCACGGCGGAGATCAGGGGCGAAGAAGGAATGCGCCCCTGGTCGTAGCCGAGCCAGGTATATCCGGCCTCGATCTTCGCGTCGCGCACGGCATCGGTAATGCTGAACGCAGGTACGAGCTCGCCGGGCTCGAACGGCTTCAGGACGATTGCGCCTCCGCTGGCCTCGCGCAGCACGGAGGTGACATAGATCACGTTGTCGCCGAGGGCCGGAAGGTTAGTGCTGAAGGCGATCGGCACGCGCCATTCGATCCTCGGCCGCGCTGGCCGACCATCGCTCGATGCGCTAGCGTTCGATGGAGCGCTGGCGCCGGGCGGGCGGAGTGCGAGACTCACGATCACCCCGATGGTGAACGCCATCGCCACCGCTACCAACAGTGCGCGATTCGATGTACCCCCAGTTGACGACATCTTCCGGTCCTCGAGTGCATACGCGATTGTGGAAACTGCTTGGCGGGGATGCAACTAGGCACCCGGTCCGCTTTACGCCCGAGCGTGTTCCCTTGTCTAATAGGCCGCTTCAAGCTCAAAGTGTGCCTTCACCCATCATCTGAAATGACAGGAGTGTACGATCGATACGCTTCAGGCGGAGGTCATGCGTCCGCACTGCGCCAGGGAGGACTCGATGGGGCCTGCTCACTGAGATATCGGAGAGGACTGAGGATGGTGTCTCGAAGATCGAGGAAGATGTCATGTTGTTAGCCGCGCCCAAGGAGACGTGGCCCGGAGAGCGTCGCGCGCCGCTCGTGCCAAACGGAGCGAAGAAGCTCGTCGCGCTGGGTTTGGAGGTGTGTGTCGAGGCGGGCATCGGATCGACGTCGGGGTTCGCGGACGACGAATATCGCGACGCCGGGGCACGCACCGAATCGGATCGCAAGGCGCTGCTGGCAGCGGCAGACATCGTCGTGCGTGTGCGCAAGCCCGAGCCCGAGGAAATCGCCACGTTGAAATCCGACTGCGTGCACGTGAGCTTTCTCGATCCGTTCAATGAAAAGGCGCTGGTGCGCGGGCTCGCCGAGGCGCGCATTCGCGCCATCAGCATGGAGATGATTCCGCGCACGACGCGCGCCCAGAAGATGGACGCGCTGTCGTCCCAGGCGAATCTCGCCGGTTACGTCACCGTGATTCTGGCGGCTGAGCATCTGCCGAAGATCTTTCCCATGATGATGACCCCTGCGGGCACCATTTCTCCGGCGCGCGTATTCGTCATCGGGGCCGGCGTGGCCGGGCTTCAGGCGATTGCCACCGCCAAGCGACTCGGCGCGCGTGTCGATGCATTCGATACCCGTCCAGTGGTAGCGGAGCAGGTGCAATCGCTGGGTGGGAAGTTCCTGGAGATCGATCTCGGAGAAATGGGTCAGACCGAGCAAGGCTACGCCCAGGAACTCACCCCCGAGCAGCTCGAGCTTCAGCGTCAGGGCATGAAACGCGCGATGGCTCAGTCCGACGTGGTGATCACCACCGCGCAGCTCTTCGGGCGCCCGGCGCCGCGTATCGTCACAAACGACATGGTGGAAGCCATGCGCCCGGGCAGCGTCATCGTGGACATGGCGGTGGAGAGCGGTGGCAACGTGGAAGGATCGCGTGTCGACGAGATCGTGGAAGTGGCGGGCGTGCAGATCATCGGCCTGGGCAATCTCCCGGCACGCGTCTGTCGCAACGCCAGCGAGATGTACTCGGCCAATGTAGTGAATCTGCTGGGCGACTACTGGGACGAGGAGACGAAGCAGCTCAATCTCGATGCGGAAGACGAGATCGTGCGTGGCTGCCTCATCACTCGCGACGGCGAGATCGTGAACGAAACCATCAAAAGCGTCATTGGGGAGTAGCAATGGAAGCGGTATATCTCTCCTTCATCCTGGTGTTGTCGATCTTTCTCGGCTTCGAGATCATCTCGAAGGTCCCTTCGACATTGCACACGCCGCTCATGTCGGGGGCCAATGCCATCTCCGGAATCACCGTCGTAGGGGCGCTCCTTGCCGCCGGTGCGGCGCGGCCCGATGTTGCCACCTGGCTCGGGGCGGCCGCGGTGATGTTCGCGACCGTCAACGTAGTGGGAGGCTACATGGTGACCGATCGCATGCTCGGGATGTTCCGCAAGCGTGACCGCGGGGACCGGTCATGACGTTACAGCTGGCGATCAATCTTTCCTACATCCTCTCGGCGGGGCTGTTCGTCTTCGGGCTCAAGATGCTGTCGTCGCCGGCAACCGCACGTCGCGGCAACATGCTGTCATCCATCGGGATGTTGATTGCGATCGTGGTGACGCTGCTGTCGCGCGACATCGTGAGCTTCGAGTGGATCATCGGCGCCGCGGTGCTGGGCACGATCATTGGCGCCCTCGCGGCGCGGCTGGTGTCGATGACGGCGATGCCCGAGATGGTGGCGCTGTTCAACGGTTCCGGTGGAGCGGCGAGTCTCCTCGTGGGTTGGTCCGCACTTTACAACCCAGGCAACACGACGCTTAGCGTCGTCACCATTTTTCTTTCGATCCTGATTGGTGGCGTCACGGCTTCCGGTAGCCTCATCGCGTGGGCCAAGCTCGCCGAGGTCATGCCGAGCCGCGCGCTGGTCTTCGGTGGCCAGCGATTGGTCAACGGGGGGCTTCTCCTCGCTGTCGTCGTCTCGGGTGTGCTCTTCTGCATGGAGCCCGAGCTCAACTCCGCTATCTTCTTTGCAGTGCTCACCTTG
>JAPULC010000107.1 GCA_027295305.1 Gammaproteobacteria bacterium | reverse complement strand
GCACCATCGTTTGCGTATTGAACCGCCCGGTACCGAACACGATGGTGTTCGGCGCCGTTGCGACCGGCAACATGAAGGCGCAGCTCGCGCTCATGGCGGCGGGCACCATCAGCAGGCTCGGCGGCAGCCCCGCGCCGATTGCAGCCGCGGCCAGAATCGGCATCAAGAGCGTGGTGGTGGCGGTATTGCTGGTCATTTCGGTCAGGAAGGTCACCGTGAGGCAGATGATGCCGATGAGGGCGACGGTGTGCCAGGTAGCCAACTCCGACAAGGCCCCGCCGAGAGCCGCGGACAGTCCCGACTCCACGAATGCCTTTGCGATCGTGATGCCGCCCCCGAACAGGATGAGCATGCCCCACGGGATACGGGTCGCGGTTTCCCAATCGAGCAGGCGCCCGCCCTTGCCGTTGGGCACGACGAACATGACGACGACGGCGAGGAGAGCCACTGCGCCGTCGTTGGCGCCGGGCATGTCGAGCCAAGCGCTCCAACCCCCGAATGGTTCTCTGCGGGTGATCCACAGTGCGGCGGTGGTGGCGAACACCCCTAGAACCCGAGCTTCCTCTGGACGCCAGCGCCCCACTTCGGGTAGATCGACAACGCCCACATAGTCCAGCTTGCGGGTGAGCCACAGGCCCATCAAAGGAAGGAAGCAAAGCACCACCGGCAACCCCCAACCCATCCAGCTCAGAAAGCTCACCTCGCTGCCGGTGGTGTCGGCGTAGACCTGCATGAATACGAGGTTCGGCGGCGTGCCGATGGGCGTTGCGATGCCCCCCAGGCTCGCGGCGTACGCGATCCCGAGCAACAACGGCGTCGCGAGCTTCGGGTCCTTGGCGCGCTCGAGCACGGCGAGGGCTACGGGCAGCAGCATCAGGGTTGTGGCAGTATTTGATATCCACATACTCAGCACCGCGGCAGCGCTCATGAAGCCGAAGACGAGCCGGCGTGAACTGGTGCCGCCGAAGAGCCGAACCATGCCGAGGGCAATTCGGCGGTGTGCGCCGCTGCGCTCCATGGCGGTGGACAAGATGAAGCCGCCCAGAAGCAGGAGCACCAGAGAGTTGCCGTATGCCTCCGATACCGCCGCCTGTGAGAGGACCCCTGTCAGCGGCATGGCCGCGATGGGAATCAGGGAAGTGGCGGGAATGGGGATCGGCTCGAAGATCCACCAGACAACGGTCAAGCTCGTAATGGCAACCGTCCAGGCAGCCTCGTTGGACCAGCCCGACCAGAGCATGGCGGCACCGGCCGCGGCCGCAACGATGGGGCCGGCGAACAATGCAAGTTGCCGTTGTGCAGAGATTTCGGCCATGGTGTTTGCCGACTGAACGACCTCACTTAGAGTGCCAAAGGGGCGCCGGGTATTTCAACTCGGAGATCGCACTCTCGGAGATCGCCTTCTGGGAGATCATTTTGAAGAGCTTTTACTGGTACGACCTCGAAACGTCGGGCACCAATCCCCGAACCGATCGAATTCTGCAATTCGCCGGACAGCGTACCGATCTCACGCTCGCTGAGGAAGTCGCACCTAAGGTCCTGTACTGTCGTCTCCCCGACGATGTGCTTCCGGATCCGGAGGCCATCACCATCACAGGGATCACGCCACAGCAGGTGGAGCGCGAGGGCCTCGACGAACGCGCGTTCAGCGCTGAGGTGGAGGCCGAACTCAGTGTCGGAGAGACCTGTGCGGTGGGCTACAACAGTTTGCGCTTCGACGATCAGTTCATCCGTCACCTTCTGTATCGGAACTTCTATGACGCTTACGCGAGAGAGTGGCGCGAAGGCAATTCCCGCTGGGACATCCTGGATCTGGCACGCACCGCCGGGGCGCTCCGGCCCGAGGGGATTCATTGGCCGCGCGATGAGAACGAGCATCCGGTGTATCGCCTGGGGGCCTTGGCCGAAGCAAACGGCATTGCACATGAGCGGGCACACGACGCGCTGTCTGACGTGCGCGCCACCATCGGGCTGGCCAGGCTGATCAAGCAGCGCCAGCCGCGACTGTTCGATTACAGCCTGCGGCTTCGCGATCGCAGGTTCGTGGAGTCGCTGCTATTGCCATTGGCCGCAAAAGCGCTGGTGCACGTCTCAGGTCGCATTGCACGTGAACGCGATTGTCTGGCGCTCGTGGCCACCCTCGCGCAGCACCCGGTGAATCGCAATGCGTACGTCGTGTGGGATCTGTCACTGGATCCCGAGCCGCTGCTGACGCGATCCGGTGACGAGGTCAGGGAGCTGCTTTCTACCCCGGTTGCCGAGCGAGACGAGGACGCACCTCCTATCGGTTTGAAGCTCGTGCGCACTAACCGTTGCCCGTCGCTCGCGCCGCTGTCGGTGGTGCGCCACGCAGACCGAGAGCGCCTGGGTCTGGATGTGGAACGTGCGCTTCGCCACCTCAGGTGGATCCAATCCCACGCCGAGCTCGCTGAAAAGCTGCAAACGGTCTATCGCGAGGCAGAGCCGTACCCCCAACGCGATGTCGAAGGCGCCCTCTACGACGGCTTCATCGGAGACGATGATCGGGATCTCTTCCCCAGGGTTCGCGGCGCGAGCGCCGCTGAGCTCGCCGCATCGGCCCTCGAATTTCACGACCCGAGGTTGCCCGAGCTGTTGTTTCGCTATCGTGCACGCAACTTCGCGGATTCATTGAACGCAGAAGAGCAAGCCCGTTGGCATTCGTTCGTGCGGTCCAGATTGACCGGCCACGACGACGACGCAATCAGCCTCGAGACCTACTTCGAGCGACTGGAGCGGCTGCGTTCGGGCAGTGGTGACCAGACGCACGAGAAGGTCCTCGCGGCACTCTTTGCGCACGGTCGTACGATGACGTTGCGATATGGAGTGGACGCGTGAGCGCGGTGACGTTCGAACATGTGAGCAAGCGCCTGGGTGAGACCCTCGTGCTCGATGACGTGAGCCTCGAGCTTCCGGAGCTCGTTACCACGGCACTGGTCGGTGAGAGCGGCAGCGGAAAGTCGACGTTGCTGCAGCACGTCAACGGCCTGCTGCACCCGGATTCGGGGAGGGTGCTGGCGTTCGGCGAGCCGATACCCTACGAGAACATCTTTAAATTTCGTCGCAGAGTAGGTTATTCGGTTCAAGGAGTGGGACTGTTTCCCCATCTCACGGTGCGCGACAACATCACCCTGGTGGCGCGCCTCGATGGATGGGATGCCGACGAGGTCGAAGCACGTCTTGCTTATCTCATGGAGCTGATGGATCTCGAGGCGGAGCTTGCCGATCGCTATCCGTTGCGGCTCTCGGGAGGGCAGCAGCAGCGCGTCGGACTCTGCCGTTCGATGATGTTGAAACCGCCGCTGCTGCTGCTGGACGAGCCCTTTTCGTCCGTCGACCCCATCACGCGAATTGGCATCCATGACCATTTCATACGCCTTCAGAGCGCGGAACCCGTGAGTGTATTGCTGGTTACCCACGACATGAAAGAAGCTGCCAAGCTCTCGCAGTATCTCGTGATTCTTCATGAGGGCCGTGTGCTGCAGGCAGGTGACACGGGTCACGTTCTGAAAATGCCCGCCGCCGACTTCGTGGCGAAGCTCTTCAAGGATCAGCTGGAATGAAGCGGTTCAAGCGGAACATCTGGCTCGCCGCGGGACTGCTGTCTTGGGCCTTGAACGTCTCGGCTGAGCAGGCGGTGGTGGTTGCGAGCAAGAACTTCACCGAATCTTATCTCCTGGCGGAGGTCATCTCTCGTCTGCTCGAGAGTCGAGGCCATCGCGTGGACCGGCGCTTCGGGCTCGGTGGCACGTTGATCTGCTATGAAGCGCTCAAGAACGCAGAGATCGACGTCTACGTCGAATACACCGGAACGCTGTCCCAAGCCATCCTGTCGTTGGACGACACCCCTAGCATCGACGAGCTCAATCGTATGTTGGCGGGTGAAGGGCTCGAAGTTCTGCCGTCCCTTGGCTTCAACAATACCTATGCCATAGCGCTGCGGCGCGAGCAGGCAGAGTCGTTGGGTATTGTGAGGGTCACCGATTTACTCGCCCATCCGGAGCTGGAAATTGCGGTGAGCCATGAGTTTCTAGAGCGCGAAGACGGTTGGCCCGGGCTGATGAACGTCTATGGGTTCGACACGATCCCCACGGGGATCCAGCACGGTCTTGCGTACCAGGCAATCGCCGACGGCCGCATCGACGTTACCGATGCCTACTCCACGGATGGCGATCTCGAGCGTTACGGGCTGACGGTGCTCGAGGACGACAGGAAGTTCTTTCCCCAATATCTCGCAGTGCCGTTCACGCGAAGCGACGTAGCGGACGATGTGAAGGCCCTCATTGGCGAGCTTGCTGGACGCTTGAGCGACGACAGCATGCGGAAGCTGAATGCGGCGGTCGTGGTGGATTCTCGAAGCTTCGATGACGTAGCGCTCGAATGGCTGGATGGGCAGGGATTGATCGACGAAGCGAAGCAGATTCGCTCGCCGTTGTGGGAGAGTCTCGGACGTAACACCGCGACGCATCTGAAGCTTACCGGCATAGCGCTCCTGTTGGCGTGCCTGATCGGATTGCCGGCGGGAATTCTGGTGTATCGCTTCGAGATACTCTCTCGTGGCGTGCTTTACGTTGCAGGACTGCTGCAGACGATCCCCTCCATTGCGCTGCTCGCGCTCATGATTCCTCTCTTCGGAATTGGTCAGCTACCGGCGATAATTGCGCTCTTTCTCTACTCCCTGTTACCGATATTGCGCAATGTGATTACGGCGATGCTGACCATCGATCCGTTGCTTCGTCGTGTGGCGGCGGCGATGGGTCTGTCCACGTTCCAGCAGATTCGCTATCTGCTTTTGCCGATGGCGCTCCCCAACGTGCTCGCTGGGATCCGTACGGCCGCGGTGATCAGTATCGGAACCGCAACCCTCGCAGCGTTCATTGGTGCGGGGGGTCTGGGAGATCCCATCGTCACGGGGCTCGCCCTCAACGATCCTGGATTGATCCTGCAGGGGGCCATACCCGCGGCACTGCTCGCGGTTGCGACCGAACTTTCGTTCGAGCTGATCGAACGGTTGTTGATCCCGCGGCACATGGTGGCCGCCACCTTGCAGCAATAGTCAGCTGAGGCTGGGAAGTCTCGGTCGCGTGACCGCAAAAATGAATCCGTAGGCGGGGCTGCGCGTAGGCTTTCAGCGGCGATTCTGCGCATCCGGAGGTGTAAACGATCGTTGGGGGAAGGTGGTGCCAAGCACATTGTGCCTGGCACCATTTTGCGGCTGGAACAGCTGCAAAATAGTGGTAGTCATCAGGGTGCGCTTTGGTGCAATATCGGACGTTCACCCGATAATGCCGAGGGGACACACAGATGTGCCATACACGTCACTTCAAAGTGCCACGTCCGTTCTTTACGTCTTCGCTAGGGTCCTGATTGGAGATTTGCAACCGCTCTGACACGTGGCGCGGGTGAGCGCCAGTATCTAACGGTCAGGGCAGGCGGCGCAGGTGCCTAGTTTTTCGCCAGAATGACAGCCGATGGTGGCGTATTGCCACCATTGCGCAGCCAACACGGTAAGTGTGTAGTTGAGGCGGGAAAGGAGGACCCTGTCCCAGACAGTAAAAATTGGGGGGACGAATGAGCACGGTGACGCCGATTGACCGGCGGGCACCCACGCCAGCTTTCTTGGAGCGTAGGCTCGAGCATTACTACGTAGACAGGTTTTCTGCGTGGCCCTCAGGAGAGCACGTCATGCGCGGCCGTACACCCCGAAAGGGAGATGTGCGGCTTCAGAGTAATGATTATCTCTGCATGACACGCAACCCCGAGGTCATCAATGCACACCGACGTGCAACCAATCGCACGCGCGATGCATTGTTGATGGCCGCAGTATTTCTGGATGAATCGAGCGAGCAAGCCGCATTCCAGCGCGCGATGGCGCAGTTCATGCGTTGCGAAAGCGCTGTGCTCTGCCAATCGGGCTGGGCTGCGAACGTCGGGCTTCTTCAGTCGATGGCCACACCGGAGGTTCCGGTGTACATCGATCTGTTCGCACACATGTCCCTATACGAAGGCATCAGCGCAGCGAGCGCGCCGTCTTATCAGTTCAGACACAATTCCGTTACGCATCTCGAGAAACTGATCCGCCGTCACGGCCCCGGCTTCATCGTCGTTGACTCCGTCTATAGCACCAGCGGCAGCGTAGCGCCGCTCAGTGATATCGTCAGCATTGGTATCGCCAACGGCTGTGTGCTGATTGTGGACGAGTCTCACTCGCTAGGGACGCATGGACCCCAGGGCCGCGGACTCGTTGCTGAGCTTGGCCTGGAGGAGTTGGTGCACTTTCGCACTGCAAGTCTTGCCAAGTCCTTCGCGGGACGTGCAGGGATCATCGCATGTGCCGAGCGGCACGCAGAGTTCGTGAAATATCATTCCAATCCGGCGATTTTCAGCTCCGGGCTCCTGGGTCACGAAATTGTGATACTCGATGAGACACGTCGTCAGATTCAAGCATCCGACCGCGAGCGGCAGATGCTGCGCGAGAACGCAGCGTATCTCCGTGGCGCTTTGACTGCGCTCGGCTACAACGTGGACGCCAGTCACTCTCAGATCATCTCATTGGAGCCCGGGGAGGAGTTCCGCACGATCAGGCTGCGCAATGCGCTCGAGTCACGAGGTATTTTTGGCTCGGTGTTTTGTACGCCTGCGACACCCAAGCATCGTTCGTTGATCCGATTCACCGTCAACTCTGGAATCACGCGCGAGGAACTCGACCGGATAATCAGGGCGTGCGATGAGATTCGGGTGGAAGTTCGGATGCATGAGTGGCGTTCCACTCACAGGAAACGCCGCC
>JAPULC010000106.1 GCA_027295305.1 Gammaproteobacteria bacterium | reverse complement strand
ACCATAAATCGCTCCGTCAATGCGTGACCGGCTCTGATGCCATAGACGACTTCATTGTGGACGCCGTGTGGTTTGGCTTTGTTTATGCCCCCGAAGATCATCACTGCCCATCTGTCTTTGTCGAAGGCACCTTCGGCTCCGAAAGCGAGGGTCGCGCCGGACATGGCGCAGACGGCTACCAGAGCGGGCAAAATCTGACGGGCTATTCGTATCATTTCAATTTCCTTTCTGTCCCCAACGGAGCGCCTCTCGGTGCGGCGACAGCATTGTTTCTGTGGTCTCTATCCGATGGGAATGGTGCCGCACGGCGACAACCTGATCAAGTCTGCGGGACACCGGTTCTCGCAGCTTGATACCATCGATACACGCATTGTTGTGTGGATCTCGAACGTCGGAGCCAAATTGAGCAAGTTGAGGAAACGACAAAATGCCAAACCCGGAGATCACGTTGCGGCATCCGAGTATTCATTTGGTTTGGTTCGAGAAAGCAAGTGTGCTTTTCTATTGGAATGGTTCGTCGTTCAGTGATCTCTTAACTAGCGACTATGCAAACCTAACAATGCGCTGCAACGTCCGCTTCTGGCCGATCTGAGACGGTCGCGAAGCGTTTCTCTGGCCGTTTCAGCGCCCGCTTTCATCTGAGACTGTCTGTCAGGTCAGACACCGACTAATACAACTATGACCGCACGGCGTTCTCGTCGGCTTTGTGCAGCAGACCGGACCATCGATACTCCATGTACTCCAAGGTCGGGTAACCGTCGCTATCGGCCCCAGGTTCGCATTGACGTTTGTGGCTTGCGTCTAAGCTCTTTCAAACTTCATGTCCAAACATCGCCTGAAGCACAGCCTTTCCTGGTTTCAGCCTCTCCTCGTAGGCCTTTCCGAACTCCTCGAAGAGTTCGCGCTTCGTGATAGGGTACTCACCCTCCTGTGCCTCTATTATTTCTTTCGTGGAAGGTCGCGACGACATGGCTTCGTAGAACTTCTGGAGAGCCTCATTGCCTTCCACTAGGTTCAACAACGGCATCTCAAAGATTTTGGAAAATGTTTTCCCGAGCTCCAAGACGTGGAAGAGGTGGAAGTCAGGAAGGTAGGGGTCGGAACCCAACAGGAAGGGCGTCATCTTGGAACCGCTGACCATACGGCCCAAGGCTTCGCCAATCATCATCATCGACCACGTGCTGAATACCCGAGACTCCTGCTCGGCCTTGACCCCGAACGCCTTGGGAAAGTAAGCACCGACCACGAACCAGTTGAAGAACGGGCCGCTGATGGAGAAGGTGATGAAATCGTTCATGGCGTCGACATCGGCGCAATGCACGGGGTCGTCGCAAGGGTAGAATTTGCGAGCCTCTGGGTACGTTCTCGAAATGTACCGGCATATTGCCTGGCTCTCAGATACGATCAGCCCGTTTGAATCCTCGAGGCTGGGAATCTTCCCGAGCGGATTCCTCGCCTTATGTCTGTCGGTGTGCGTACCACCTACGTAAGGAGATACACGCTCATACCGAAACGCGAGGTTGGATTCCTTGAGTATGTGCGCAACGAGCGCCATGTAAGGGGATATCCAGAATCCGTACAAGACTCGCTCGCTGCCTTCCTCCTGCTGATCCAATGCCATGACGGCGTTCTCCAATTCGTGTAGTCGAATTAAGCGCCCCGGGGTCCCTACGGTGCAAGCGTGCTCGTTCGCGATAAGGAGCATACGACCGCGGGTCGTGGCCCCGTGGCCGCCGCATTTGCGAGACGCCGGTGCGATGATGGCCTATGGGCACGTCGACAGCTCCTTTTGGACATCACTTCGCATCGTAGTTAATGTCACGCTGCAGGAAGGGGGAGAACGATGAACGAGTCAGCCACCCGGATTGACGCAATAGGCGAGAGTCTCTACCGCATCAGCACGATGGTGCCGCCAGACGTGGTGCCGGGGGGCTTCACCTTCAATCAATATCTGCTGGTTGACGATGCTCCACTTCTATTTCACACGGGGCTGCGCGGTCAGTTCGACTCGGTAAGTAAGGCGGTTGCTTCCGTGCTGCCGATTGAAAGGCTGCGCTACATCTCCTTCTGCCACGTGGAAGCCGATGAATGCGGGGCCCTCAATGAGTTTCTCGACGCTGCGCCACGATCCGAACCCCTCTGCAGCCAGGTCGCTGCAATGACCAGCATCGCCGATCTCGCAGACCGACCGCCTCGCGTGCTTGCCGACGGTGAGTCGCTAACGCTCGGCAGGCATGTGGTGGAATGGGTCGATGCGCCACACGTTCCCCACGGGTGGGAGAACGGTTTTCTGTTTGAGAAGACCACGAGGACGCTGTTTTGTGGCGACCTTTTCACCCAGGGCGGCGATGAGCACGAGCCCTTGGATGACGACATTCTCGAAGCGAGTGAACGGATGCGGGCGGGCATGGACTACTTTGCCCACGGCGGGAACACGCGCCGGGTGCTCGAACGTCTGGCGTCGTTGGAGCCGAGAACCCTAGCCTGCATGCACGGTAGCGCCTACCAGGGAGACGGGGGGGCGCTGCTTCTCGCGCTCGCCGACAAGCTGGGCGCCTGAGTTCCCCCCGACAGGACAGCAATCCGCTGAAAGCGACCTCCGCGACGATCAGTTCGAATCTGTGCCGGCTCGTCGCTTGTCGGGCTGCGCGGAAGATGAGTGCGTGGTCGCAGACCGCAAGGACACAACCCCGGCATGCCTCAGGTGTGTTTACCCTTGTCCGCCTATCAACACGGGTGTCTACTACGCGGGTAGTGCCTGAAAAGTTAATACGACGGGGAGGGTGCCATGTCTTGGACAATTTCAGGGCAAAGTATGGAGATGTGTAACTGTAAAATGTTGTGTCCGTGCTGGCTCGGGCCGGAGGTCGAGCCTGATGAAGGATGGTGCGGCGCCGCGCTCGGTTTCGATATTCGGACCGGAAATTCCGACGGAGTCGACTTGAGCGGCACAGTCGTGGCGTTTGTAGGTGAATGGCCGGGCAATTTTTTTGAAGGCAATGGTTCGGCACGCCTCTACCTCGACCACAATGCATCAGCAGAGCAACGTGCTGCATTGGAGAAGATTTTCAATGGTAACGACGGCGGCCCCTTGGAGCCGCTGTTCGGTGCCGTCATTGATAAGTGGTTACCGTCTCAGGTCGTCCAGCTCAACATCGATTGGGGTGAAACCCCTTCTTTAGTCATTGGTGATATTGGGAAGGCAACGTTGAAACGACTGAAGGACGACACTGGACAATCGACCAGGGTAACGGGTGCAGCCGCCCAGGCCGGCTTTCAGTTCGATGGCATGGACCTGGCCAGCAGCAGTGGCAGTCATTGGTCGGATCCCGATCTCCAAGACTGGGAAGGGAATTCCGGGACGCTCCACGAATTCAACTGGAGTAGCTAGCTCCAGTGGAGAGAGACTTGTTGGAGTCAGCGAGTCTGAACCCGGAAGAGGTGAGGTCGATGCCCGACTCCCATCCTCTTGCGCCGTTGATCGACGCCATGCAAGCTAGCTTGGCTGCCTACCTGCGCCTGTTCGCCGATCTTCCCGGCATCGTATTGAAGGAAGCGAAAGAAGTCGGCTGGTTCGTCGGCGCAGCCGGGCCGCCGGCGAGGGAAGTGTTGTGGACGCGCTTCGACGAAGCGACATGCGATGCGCAGATCGACAGCGTCCTTGCCGAGATCGGCGCACATTGCCGGCGACTCGACTGGGCTGTCTATCGAACCTGTCGCCCTTCGGATCTGGGTCGGCGGATGGAAGCGAAAGGCATGAAGCCCGGCTCGGTGACGTGGATGCTGGCGGACCTGAGGAACATCCCGACGCGTTCTCCTCCCGACCCTGACTTTCGCATCGAGTTCGTCACGACCGCGGATCAGATGCAGGTCTGGTGGCATGTCTCCGCTGGCGGGTACCAGAGCACGATCGAAAACACCAAGGTCTATCACGACGCATACCTCAACCATCCGTTCGGGCCTGACGAGGACTGTGTTCACTACATCGGTTATTGGCGCGACGAGCCGGTCACTTCCGCCACATTGCTGCTGGCAGGCGGTATCGCGGGGCTTTACGCCATCTCCACGCCCCCTGCATATAGGCGCAGGGGATTCGCCAGCGCCATCACCTGCGCTGCTTTGGACACGGCGCGCCAGCGCGGATACCGGCATGCCTGTCTGATGTCCTCGCCAATGGGCAAATCGGTGTATCAGCAGGTTGGATTCAATGTTCAGGTGAACGTGCCGGAGTATGCGTGGACGAAGACAAACTAGCCCCGGGGCATGGATGCCGCGGCAGCCGCCCGGCTGCCGGTTGCGGCTCACATCCGGTAGCCCACAAAAGAACCGGCCGCTTCCCCGCACTCAAGACCCGAGTATCTCTTCCACGCGGTCGAGCATCTCATTGAGAGCTACGTGCTCACCCGGTCGCCCGGTAAACGGTTCGGCTACGTAGAACGGTTGACAAAGATAGCGCAGGAGTTGCCTTGCGCTGGTGACATTCTTTGCCCGCTCCTCTGGTGCGTCCTGTGTACTCAATTGCACTAAATCAGGGTCTACTTTCTGATACGAATCGATCAGCTTCAGCGAATTTTCCGCTAACCGAACGTGACGCTCCCCAACGTGCGCCGGATCGAGCCCAGCAGACATTGAAAACCGTGGATGGATGGCTGGAAACAGGTACTGTTGCGCGCGAGTGCGGTCCAGTGCGATCTGTCCAGAGTAAGGAGCCATCAGCTCGGACCAGACTTCACGCTTCTCCGGAAACGGCGTCACGATAATGCTCGTGATTGAACCATTTTCCGATGGTGCCTTCAGGCGCAATAGGCTCGCTTCGACTTCGTTCTCGAAGCCTTGAGTAGAGAGGATGACGGCCAAAACGTCATGTCCTGAATCACGAAGTGCCTCGGCGGCGTCCAGCCCCCGATGAAACGCATCCCGTCGAGTTTGTGGACTCTCATTGAAGCCAACCAGACTGCCCTGGACTCGATCCTTGAGACCAAATTCCGACATTTCGGCTTCCCAGTCACTCAAGTCGAACGGAGGCTGCGTGAAGCCGGTCCATATGACCTCACTCGAGTCGAGTGCAAGAGACCGCTGACAAAGTTCGCCGAGCAAGACCAACATGCCAACGCCCGCCATGAAGGGGAAGCGAATTACGCCGCCTCGCACTAGCGGCGCAAATAGATCGAGAGCCTTGACCCCCGTGTGGACAATCGGACCTCGAACCTGGAGCGCGCTCGCGCGGGATACGGCGTGAACTGGCGAGTTGCCTTTTTTGCCCGCCAGTCGAGCAATCAATGCAGCCAATTCATCGTGACTGTTCGCAGTTGCCCATTGCGCGGCTGTTCGTCCCGATGTGGACGCGCTATCTCGGCCGTCAGCGGATGGCCACTGCGCCGATAGACGAGCCCCCGCGTCCATGGCAGCCGGGTCGGCACCATGATTGAGCAGCAGGAGTGCCATTTCCCTCATGCCACGCATGGCGGCTAGGTGAAGTGGTCGGTTGCCACTCGCCGACATAGTATTCGGATCTGCCCCGTGCTCGAGCAATTGACGCGCGTGCGTCAGCCGGTTCAAAAGCGTCGCTGCCCATATAGGGGCTTCACCGGTAACGCAGCCACAAAGCCCATTCACGTCAGCTCCCGCTTCAAGGAGTAGTGTCTGCATAGCTAAGTCGTTTCGCTCGATCGCCGTGATCAACGGTGTCGCCTTCTTGGCAAAAGGAAGGATGCCTTCATGCACCAAATTCGGATCCCAATCTTGAAGCGCTTCAACCAGCGCGGGTTCCAGCTTGAGCAAACGCCTGACTTCCGTCCGGTCCCCTGCTCGTAGCGCTATGAAGAAGGAAATCTCCCGGGCGAATCTCTCTGTTTTTGAAGGACGCATACTGTCAATCGTCTTTTCCATCAATCTATCTCCTTCGTCGCGAAGGCGCCTACGCGCACGCCGCAGTCGCCTTTTGATCGTAGAAACCGGCAGTCCCAGAAATCCGGACACCTCTGGCCCCGTGGCCTCGGCGAAGTAGTGGAGCGCTACGATCATCCGCTCCCCCGCAGGTAACGAGTCCACGGCGAAGCGCAGTTGGTCGCGTTTCTCATCTGCCGCAAATCGAGCCTCGGGGCCGGGTTCGATCGCACCGACGCCCTCCGCGAGCTCGAGGGGAGCAACACGTATCTGCCTTCGCCGCGTGACTCGATCGCAATGTTTGGTGACTATCTGACGAAACCAACCTGGAAACGCTGTCGGTTCACGAAGTTGACCGAGATGTCGATGTGCCTCGAGAAATGCTTCCTGCGCGACGTCGCGGGCAGACTCGATCTCGCCGAGCCAGGTATACGCGGTGCCGACTGCCAAGTCCTGAAATCGGGTGACCAATTCAGCAAAGGCCGATGAGTCGCCTGTTTGTGCACGCTCTACGACGGATACGTAGCTCGGATTTGCCACTCTCTCCTACCTTGTTGGTGGCCCTAACAATAGAGACCCAATCCAACGCACCGTGGATACCCCCCACGACGACATCAATGACGAAAGACCGCTTCGAGCCTTGGTCGAGCTCTGACCTGTGCAATGCAGTATATCGGTGAGTGGTAGGGGATCGCTCAGGGTCGTCGAAGGGCGATATTTGGCGATGGGCTACCACTATGCGTCTGGGTGTTGACCTTGACCGTCGGGGCCGCATCGGCGTCCAGCAACCTTGAGAAACAGGGCAGGGTGTCCACTGATGCGTAAGACACTGACACTCGATTGCCCCTGTCGCGGTGCTTGATCCCCCCGCCCGACAAGCCGTATCGTCCACGGGTCAGCAATTCGGAAGCGCCCATGGCCGAGCAGCCCATCTACTCGATCTCAGGGATGAAGGCCTTCATCGACGGTCTGCTCTGGCAACGTCTCGAGGACGCTCCTCGCTGGTATGTCCTGCTCGTCGGGCTGATGCGCCACACCTATGCGGTGCTGCGAGATCTATCCGACGGTCAGCTCACGCTGCGTGCGATGAGCCTGGTCTATACGACGCTGCTCTCGCTCGTGCCTCTGCTCGCCATCAGCTTCTCGATCCTCAAGGGATTCGGCGTTCATAATCAGGTGGAGCCCTTCCTGCAGAGCGCACTGGAGCCTTTGGGTGAGCGCAGCGAGGAAATCACGCGAGCCATCGTCGAATTCGTGGACAACATGCGCGTCGGCGTGCTCGGTTTTGTCGGCGTTACGTTGCTCTTCTATACCGTGGTCTCCCTCATGCAGAAGATCGAGTCGTCGTTCAATTCAGTGTGGGAGATTGGGCATCATCGCGGTATCGGCGAGCAGTTCAGAGATTATCTCTCGGTCATCATGGTGGGCCCGATGCTCATCTTTTTGTCCATTGGCCTGTCGACGACTGTCATGGGCACGCCGATCATGGAGCAGGTCCTCGAATTTCAGCCGTTCGGCTGGTTGGTCGACTTCGTTGGTCGTCTCATCCCCATCGCGATGGTGGTTGTTGCCTTCACCTTCATCTACGTGTTCATTCCCAACACGAAGGTTCGACTGGGACCCGCGTTCGTGGGGGGACTCGTTGCAGGTGTGCTCTGGCACATGGTCGGCTGGCTCTTTGCCATGTTCGTTGCGGAAGCGGCCAAATACACCGCCGTCTATTCCACGTTTGCGACCCCCATCGTGTTCATGATCTGGCTCTACGTCGGCTGGATGATCCTGCTTCTGGGCGCAAGCATCGCGTTTTACCAGCAGCATCCCGAGTTCCTGGTGGGACGCCGATTGACCGCGAACCTGAGCACGCACGAGAAGGAAACACTTGCGCTGCTGATCGTCTGCTTGATAGGCGAGCGCTTCTACGAGCAAGAGCGCGCGCTTACCTCGGCTGAGTTGGGCAAACGCCTGAAGATGTCTGCCAACATCGTCGAGTACGTGCTGGGAATGCTTCAGCGGCGTGGGCTGATCAGCGCGAATGACGAGGAACCCGTCAACTATCTTCCCGCGCGCCCGTGGGAGGATACGCCCGTGCACTTGGTGCTGGATGCCGTGCGTACTGCGGAGGTGGAGCGTTCCGTGGGACACCCCGCTGTGGAATCTCATCCGATCATCGACGACGTGCTGGCGGAGATCGAGGCGGCTTCGCGCTCGGCGGTTGCGTCGATGTCGCTCAAGGATCTTGCCTTGAGAGGACTCGAGTCGAAGGCACCGGCGGACTGACGCTCGAGGCCCGGTTGGCTGCGGTGTTTTCTCGCAACGTAGGCGAATCGGGCCAACCTGTTCTCCCTCGCCATGGTTGCGATGGCCGCGAAGACTCTCTGTAGATCGTCGAATCGCGAACCTTCGAGTTCACGCAGGTCCGCCGCGTGTCGTTCGCGTGCAGCGTGCTGACGCGCGGCGACGCCTGCGATGTTCGCGGTGAGATTCTCCCGATGCACGAGCTCGAGGTCAGCCTCTTCGATGGTCTGCTCGGTGTATCCGGGCGGAACGAACAACGTAAAACCGGTGGAGCCGCGGACCCGTACCTCCTCGTCGGTGAGCGGCCCGGTGACGACTATAGGGTCCGTGAAGAGCATGCGGCCATTCGGCTTCAGCACCCGAGCCCAGTCGATGAGCCTTTGAGCACGGTCGGCCAGATGGTCGATGAGATCGATGCACAGCACCCCGTCGAACTGTTCGCGCTCGAGGGGCAGGGGGTAGTTTGCATCGTGCTCGATGAAGCTGACCCGTCTCGACAGTTCGTGTCCCATAAACTCATGACTGGCCGCTTCGATAGCCTTCGGGTCAATGCACAGACTGACGACGGAGCAGCCGCTGAGGGCGGCGAGATGAATGGGTGGTGTGCCGAAGCCGATGTCGAGCAGTCTGCCGCCTCTTGGCACGCTAAGCCGATCTACGAACTGCTCCAGCTCGGCCGCGAGCAGCCAGCCATTCTGTCCGATGTCTCGGTCGTAGGTCTCGGCGCGGATCCGCCGATAGAGTTCCTTTGCAGTCATTGGCCTCGATCATGCGTTAAAATTCACCTTCTCGTTGATGGAGGCAGAGAAGATGCAACTGTCCCATGAAGAACTCGATGCCCTCAGCCTGCATGCTGACACGCTAAGGCGCGCGGTGGAAGCCTTTCGCACGCAGGGTTTCGTCGTGCTGGAGAACGTGCTCGCTGTGGCACTGGTGGATGAAGCGCGCAAGACCTGCGAGGCGGTTTTGAATCGCAAAAACAAAAACAGCGTTGCGCTTCCCTATGAGCTGCTGCGCCGTTCTCCGTTCAAGGAGCTGATGGCGAACGCCATCGTGCTCGACGTTGTCAAGGCCTTGCTCGGTGACGAAGGTGCCCCCCAGGGATTTCGTTGGATTCGCCGCTGTCCGCCCGGTGGTTGCGCTATTGCCCGCATTCATCGCGATACCGCGGGGCTCCCGGATAGCGCCGATGATGCGCTGTCCATGCAGTTGTCGGCGGACCTCCTGCTGACCGAGTTCACGCAGGACAATGGTGCCACTCAGATCTGGCCTGGCACGCAGCACACGGTGGAAGCGGATGTGGAGGAGATCAAGTCCATCGGCGAGCGTGCCGAGAGAGAACCGTGCATGTATGTCACCGGGCCCGCAGGCTCGGTTTCGATTCGTGACCAACGCGCATGGCATCGTTCCGGGATTAACGACACCCAGCAAGACCGATTGATGCTGTCGATGGGACATTGGCGGTCATCGAGGCGGGTGAAACGTAGCGTGGCCTGATAATCTTGCGTTCTGTCGCTGGAAAATCGGTTGGAGGGGGCACGCGAGCATGGCCGCAATGAACGAATACGAGCATTACGATGCCCTCGGCTTGGCGGAGCTGGTGCGCAAGGGCGAGGTGAGCTCGCGTGAGCTCCTCGAGTCTGCGATCGCTCGAGCGGAAGCGCTCAATCCTCAGATCAATGCCATCGTCGCCGAGTGCTACGACGAGGCGATGGAGACGGCTGCCCGCAGCGATCGAGACATTACCGAGCACAGTGGACCCCTCGAGGGCGTGCCGTTCCTGATCAAGGACCTCGCGTATCTCGAAGGCGTCCCCTGCACGTTCGGCAGCCGCTTATTTCAGGACTTCGTGCCGGATCACGATGCAGAGCTCGTTCGGCGTTACCGCGACGCCGGCCTCGTCATATTCGGCAAGACCAACACGCCGGAAGTCGGGCTTGCTGCAACCACGGAGTCGGCGTTGCTCGGCCCGTGTCGAAATCCGTGGAACATCGAGTTCACGCCGGGAGGCTCCAGCGGCGGTGCGGCAGCCGCGGTTGCCGCGGGGATTCTGCCCGCGGCGCACGCGTCCGACGGCGGTGGATCCATACGCATTCCCGCATCGTGCTGTGGGCTCGTCGGTTTGAAGCCGACGCGTGCGCGCAACCCCCTCGGTCCGGATCAGGGAGAAGGATGGGGCAGCATGTCGACGGCGCATGTGGTGACGCGTTCGGTGCGCGACAGCGCGGCTTTTCTCGACATCACCCACGGCGCGGCATCGGGGGATCCGTACTGTGCGCCAAGCTTCGAGGGCTCGTTTCTCGAAGCGCACGCGACGGCGCCGAAAGCGCTGCGAATTGCGAAGGACCTGAACGCGATTACCGAAACCGATGTGGACGCGGCCTGCGTCGAAGCGGTGGAGCGGGCAGCGGCGCTCTGCGAGGCACTCGGGCATGTTGGCGAGCAAGCCTCACCGGCCTACGATCGCGCGGCGTTTCGCCAAGCTACCGGAGTCGTCGTCGCGGCCAATGTTGCGAACACGGTGTATTCGCGCGCCGAAGCGCTGGGCATCGAGCCCACTCTCGATCACGTGGAGCGACTGACGCTGCGTACGGCGGAGGGGGGTCGCACCATTCCCGCAAGCGCGTATGTGCGTGCGATGAGTGTCATCCACCAGACGGGCAGGGCGCTTGCGTCCTTCCATGAGAACTACGACCTCATCTTGACACCGACCCTCGTGTCGCCACCCGTGCCCATCGGTTGGCTGAATCCGAACATGGAAGATCTCGACACGTACAACGAGCGTTTCGGAAAATTCTGCGGATTCACGAATCTGCACAATGGGACGGGACAGCCCGCCATTTCCCTGCCGCTTCACTGGAGCGATGAAGGGCTGCCCGTCGGGGTGCAATTCGCGGCGCAGTTTGGCGACGAGCGCACGCTCCTGCGGATCGCGCGACAGCTCGAAGAAGCCGCGCCGTGGTTCGAGAAACGCCCGGCGCTGTCCGGCGCCTCAGACTGATGGTGCCGGCACCGGTGCCTGGCACCGGATTTGAGCCAATGCTGGCGGTTTCCCTGCGCGGAGAAAGCTGGTCTTCGGTTGCGGGTAGGTCAATTACTTGCGGCTTACGGTGGATGGCGCTCAGAATGCAGGCGCGGGCCATTGGGGGACCGCATCCGCAAGTGACGGCAGTCGTGAATGACCGGGCGTACCCGGTGAACGGAGGTTGATGTGGCCATCAAAGAGATCTTCCAACTCGTGGACGAAGCGAAGCAGCACATCCAGAATCTCGAGATCGGTGAGCTCAAGGCGGAGCTCGATGGCAATTCAGATCTTATGCTCGTCGATCTGCGGGAGCTGCAGGAGCGTGTGGACCTGGGCACCATCCCGGGTTCCAAACATGTGCCGCGAGGCATGCTGGAGTTCTGGGCGGATCCGAAAAGTCCCTATTTTCGCGACTGGTTCCACGAGAGCCGCCGCACCATCGTGTTCTGCGCCGGCGGGGGCCGCTCTGCGCTTGCGGCGCTCGCATTGCAGGAAATGGGATTCAAGGACGTTGCGCACTTGGACGTGGGATTCACGGGCTGGGAGAAAGCCGGGGAGCGCGTCGAGGACGTTGCCGCTACGAGTCGCTGGGTGCGCCGCGAGGTGACGAAGAGCGACTGATCGGCGAGTCAGCCGACGCGTGCCAACAGTGCATCGATGGCTGCCACCGCCGCGGGCTCGTTCAGGAGCGGTGCGTGTCCGCGATTGGGCACCACCGTCACGACGAGGTCAGGCTTGCGCGCCTGCATCTTGTCGGTGATCTCCGGTGACAGGAGATCAGACATCTCCCCGCGCAGGAGCGCGGTGGGAAGGGGAATGAGCGCGTCGAAGAGCTGCCAGGGATCCTGGGGTATTGCGCCTGCGCTTTGAAGCGCGTTGCGAATCTCGGGGTCGTAGTCCGGTTGAGGGATTCCGTTTTCCCCTTCGCGCCAACCTGCCCTGGTGTGCGCGATCCACTCCGCGTCGTTGAGATCCGGAAACGCGAGCGCGTAGTTGGACCTGCAGCTCGCTACTGCTTCCTCCCAATCCTTCACCGGGGCAGCCGCGCCGACATACTGCGCGATCCGCATGATGCCCCGTGGATCCAGCTCCGGTCCGATGTCGTTCAACACCACCGCGGCAATTCGTTCTGCATGCTCATGCGCCAACTGCATGGCCACGAGGCCGCCGAGCGACGTGCCGATGACGACGATGCTCGCAATGCCAAGCTCATCGATCAGCTCCATCGCGTCGTTCGCATAGCGTGTTGGGTGATAGTTCTGAGGATTCGGATCGCGGTCGGAGTAGCCGCGGCCACGAAAATCAAGGCAGAGCACGCGACGCTCGGTCGACAGATGCTCGGCAATGTCATCGAAATCCCGCGAGTTCCGCGTAAGGCCGGGCAGGCAGATGACGGGCGTGAGGTGACTCTGCGCATCGCCGTAGTCGCGATAGAAGAGGCTCAAGCCATCCGACGAGCGGTAGGTGAGTTCGCGGTGGGCCATGGTCGATCTCCCCGGTTGTCCCGAGAGTGTACCCGTTCCGATTTTTAGACACCCATCATCCGGGCCACATCGTTCCAATTTGTGGACACCCATCATTCGGCCCACATGCCGTTCCAATTTGTGGACACCCATCATTCGGCCCACATGCAATTTGTGGACATGCGATTTGTGGACACCCATCATTCGGCCCACATGCAATTTGTGGACATGCAATTTGTGGACACCCATCACTCGGGCCATATGGATCTGGGGTGTCGCTTGATCTCATGCCTCTACGGCTACGCTTGTTCGGTCGTTTGACAGGCCGGATGCTCCGGCGCACGCTGCTGCGACGGCACTTTCGAAGTGGAGGCCCTGTCGTACCGAAAGCAGACAAGCAGTAGCTGCGCATCGGAGATTCGCTCTTCACAACATTGGAGTCACGATCAACGGGGAGGCCACAATGTGGTTACGAGCTTTTATGGCTGTGCTGTGCGCGGCATTTCTTTCTGTTCCTTACTCGATCCCTGCGCAAGCAGCGGATTCACCGCCAATCATCGAAGGATTCGGCTGCACCTTCCTGGAGGGGCAGGACTTCGATGATCTCGACAAGGCCATCGACTTCTACAAGGCGCAGCTACCGAAGATCAAGTCGCCGGAGCTGCAGAAGATGGGCTCGGTGCTCTGGGTTCCGTATCGCGGCACCGTCAATGCGGACTTCGTCTGGATCAACACCAACATGACGTTGAACGAGTGGGGTAAGTTGTCCGTCGCCTACGACAGCTCCAAGGAAGGCCAGGCCGCTGACGAGAAGTTCTTTGACGTCGCGAAGTGCAACTCCGGCCTGGCAACCAACGAGACACTGTTCCAAACCGACGATCAGTTCATGGACAATGACGAAGTGCTTATCGAGTCCTACCGGTGTGAGTTGCGTTCAGACAAGACCGTCGCAGACTCCGACGCCGCCATCGCGGCGTGGAAGCCGGTGTTCGAGAAGGCGGTCAAAGGGACGAACGCTGCCTCTTTGGTCATGCGACGATTGCCGCTGGTCTCTGGGAGCGGCTACGACCTCAGCTACGCGGCGGTATGGGATGACGTA
>JAPULC010000105.1 GCA_027295305.1 Gammaproteobacteria bacterium | reverse complement strand
ACGAAGAATCGCCTTCGATGCGTGGAGTCGGCTCGGACGTGGAGGGTGGTTCCAACGACACAATCGGCTCGGCCGACACAATCGGCTCGGCTGTCTCGGGCTCGAAGGCTTCCTTCAGTGGCATCGGAGGCAGTGGCATCGGAGGCGTTGGCGCGGCGATCTCGGGCATGGCAGAGGCCATCAGCGGGGCCTCGGGGTGGGACGCCCCCGGCTGCGGCGCCCCCGGTTGAGGCGCCCCCGGCTGATCGTATTCTTCCCAGCTGAGTGTTGGCATTTCGTTCTCCCGTCTATCGGCCTTATTGGCAGGCTTCGCAATCCGGATCGTCAATGGTGCACGCCGCCGGCACTTCGGCGGGCTGCGCATCTCCTATCTGGGCAGCTGTCGACGCCGCAGCGTTGCCGGATCGAGGCGTGTCCTGGGCGATTGCCGCAGCGGCGGTCATTTCGGGGGATGGCTCTGCACTCACTGCATTGAGCTGCCCGGTGGCGACCGTGGATTTCTCGGTGCTCGTGGCAGCGAGCGCACGCAGGTAATACGTGGTCTTGAGGCCTTTGATCCAGGCCATGCGGTAGGTGACGTCGAGTTTCTTCCCCGACGCTTCGGCGATGTAGAGATTCAGCGACTGTGCCTGATCGATCCACTTCTGTCTGCGACTGGCTGCCTCCACGAGCCAGCGCGGCTCGATCTCGAAAGCGGTGGCATAGAGTCGTTTGAGATCGTCGGGCACGCGATCGACATTGGAGAGGCTCCCATCGTAGTACTTCAGATCGCTGACCATCACCTGGTCCCAGAGGTCGCGTTGCTTGAGGTCGCGAACCAAGTAGTGATTCACCACGGTGAACTCCCCCGAGAGGTTGGATTTCACGTAGAGGTTCTGATAGGTGGGTTCGATGGACTGCGACACTCCGGTGATGTTGGCGATGGTAGCGGTGGGTGCGATGGCCATGACGTTGGAGTTGCGCATGCCGTATGTCTTGACGCGATCTCGCAGTGCATCCCATGCCATCGTCGACGTGCGATCGACATCGAGAAACTCAGAGCCGCGTTCGGCTTCGAGCAGGTCGATGGAATCCAGCGGCAGAATCCCGCGGCTCCATAGACTTCCCTCGAAGCTCGCGTAGGTCCCTCGTTCCTGCGCGAGCTCGCTCGATGCCTGGATGGCGAAGTAGCTCACTGCCTCCATGGAAGAATCTGCAAACGCGATGGCCTCCTGCGAACCATAAGCAATGTTCTGCATGTAGAGCGCATCCTGGAAGCCCATGATTCCAAGGCCCACCGGGCGGTGTTTCAGATTCGATGCGCGCGCCTGCGGCACCGAGTAGTAGTTGATGTCGATGACGTTATCGAGCATTCGCATCGCTGTGCGTATGGTGCGCTCGAGCTTGTCGTAATCCATGCCCTGAGCGGAGACGTGCTTCGCAAGGTTGATGGAGCCCAAATTGCAGACGGCGATTTCGTCCTTCGACGTGTTGAGCGTGATTTCCGTGCAGAGATTCGACGAGTGCACGACGCCTTTGTGCTGTTGCGGCGACCGCAAGTTGGCCGGGTCCTTGAACGTGATCCAGGGATGACCGGTCTCGTAGAGCATGGACAACATCTTGCGCCACAGATCCTTGGCGGCCACGCGTTTGAAGAGCGTGATCTCTCCACTCTGCGTCTGGCGCTCGTACTCGAGATAGCGCTGCTCGAAGGCGTTGCCGGTGAGATCGTGCAGATCGGGAACCTCGTTCGGAGACAGGAGCGTCCAATGCCCGTCATCGAACACGCGCTTCATGAACAGGTCCGGCACCCAGTTCGCCGTGTTCATGTCATGCGCGCGACGCCGGTCGTCGCCGGTGTTCTTGCGTAGCTCGAGGAATTCCTCGATGTCGAGGTGCCAGGTTTCGAGATACGCGCACACCGCGCCCTTGCGTTTACCCCCTTGGTTCACCGCGACGGCGGTGTCGTTCACCACCTTTAAAAACGGCACCACGCCCTGGGAGCGGCCGTTGGTGCCCTTGATGTAGGAGCCCAGCGCCCGTACGGACGTCCAATCGTTGCCGAGCCCACCGGCCCATTTCGACAGAAGCGCGTTGTCGCGGATGGCGCTGTAGATTCCGTCGAGATCGTCGGACACCGTGGTGAGGAAGCACGAAGAGAGCTGGGAGCGCGGCGTGCCCGAATTGAACAACGTGGGGGTGCTCGACATGTAGTCGAACGACGAGAGGAGTTCGTAGAACTCGATGGCACGCGCCTCTCGATCGTTTTCTTCCAGCGCCAGGCCCATGGCCACGCGCATGAAAAACACCTGAGGCAGCTCGAAGCGTACCGAGCCGCTGTGAATGAAGTAGCGATCGTAGAGGGTCTGCAGCCCGAGATAGGTGAACCCGAGATCACGCTCCGGCTTGAGCGCACGACCGAGGCGCTCGAGATCGAACTTGGCGAGCTCGGGATTGAGGAGTTCGAGCTCGACCCCTTTGCGAACGTACGCAGCCAACGCGTGCGGATAGAGCTCTTCCATGTCGGCTTGAGTCGCCCGATAGTCCTCGGCCTCTGCGGCGCGGGAAACCTGCAGAAAGCTCAGGGCTTCCTTGCGCAGGTGGTCGAGCAGCAAGCGCGCGCTGACATAGGTGTAGTTGGGCTCTTCCTCCACCAGCGTGCGCGCGGTGATCAGAAGTGAGGTGCCGACGTCGTCGATGGAGATGCCGTCATACATGTTCTTGAGCGCGTCGGTGATGATGCGTTCGGCCGTCACATCGGAGAGGCTTGCGCACGCTTCGGCCACCACGGTGCGGATACGCTCGGCGTCCAGGGCAGTGCGGCTTCCATCCTCCAGCGTCACGTTGATGTCGAGGGATGCGGACAGGGTGCTCGCCTCGGGCTCGCCCTGAGCGGCCGCCCGCGCCCGCGCGCGCTCATCGCGATAGAGCACGTAGCTGCGCGCGACCTTGTGCTCTCCCGAGCGCATGAGGGCGAGCTCTACCTGGTCCTGGATGTCTTCGATGTGCACCGTGCCCCCGGACGGCATACGGCGGCTGAACGTGGAGCTGACCTGCTCGGACAGCTCGCCGACCAGCTCCCGTATACGCGACGATGCAGCCGCGGTACCGCCTTCCACCGCTAGAAAGGCCTTCGTCAGCGCGACCGCAATCTTGCTGTCGTCGTATGGCACCACCTTGCCGTTGCGCTTGATGACGCGCAGCTGCCCAGGTGCCGTGGCACTGAGTGTGGATGGTGAGGGTGGTTGATTGCTGGAATCGCCGATTTGCTGCCGATACGTCGTTTGCTGCGTATCCGAGTGCATCTGGAGTCGCTCCCCCGATCACAAGACCTAGTGGTGTGGACACGAGGCCGATGGTGTTGTTCAGGCTGCCTTCGCGGCCTTCTTGGGGCCGTGTGACAACCCATTCCCCGAACGTCGAATCCCATATATTGGGGTAAGGAGGCATGTCTGTCTACCATATGATGCGTTTTTCGTCTTGGCGGGGGACAACTCTGTGGAAAAGCTGTGGGGGTCGATTGGACAACCTGAGGATCAATTTCAAACTGAGGGCCACCACTATATATTGTGGTCCACCGCAGAAGGGGATTGAGGCCGGTTTTGGCCATGTCCGATTACTTACTCGCCCTCGATCAGGGCACGAGTAGCAGCCGCGCGATCGTCTATACCCGCGATGGCGAGACTCGGGGTGTGGCCCAACGGGAGTTCGATCAGATCTTTCCCCAGCCCGGATGGGTGGAGCACGATCCGGAGCAGATCTGGGAGACGAGTCTCACAGTGTGCCGCGAAGCACTCGCCGATGCGGGGATCGGCGCGGATGGCGTGGCGGCGCTGGGCATCACAAATCAGCGAGAGACCACGGTGCTGTGGGATCGTGCCAGCGGCGCCGCGCTCCACAATGCCATCGTCTGGCAGGACCGTCGCACGGCCCAGCGCTGCGAACGCGCACGTTCCGACGGAATGGCCGAACACGTCGCCCGCACCACGGGTCTCGTGCTCGACCCCTATTTCTCGAGCACGAAGATCGAATGGCTGTTGGACAACGTGCCGGGGGCGCGAGAGCGCGCCGGGCGAGGAGAGCTCGCCGTTGGAACGGTGGACAGCTTTCTCCTGTGGCGTCTCACGGGGGGTAGGGTCCACCGCACCGACGCGACGAACGCGTCGCGTACCCAGCTCTACGACATACGGCGCGGCGTTTGGGATCAGACCCTCCTGGACTACTACCGCGTCCCTCGGGAGTTGTTGCCCGAGGTCTGTGACTGCGCATTCGAGTTTGGCGTGGTGGATGCGGACCTGCTGGGCGCACCGATTCCCATCACGGGGATCGCCGGGGACCAGCAGGCGGCGCTGGTGGGCCAGGCATGTTTTTCCCCCGGCATGACGAAAAGTACCTATGGCACCGGATGTTTTGTGATCTGCAACACGGGCGCGACGCCGATTTTGTCTCAAAATCGCCTGTTAGGTACGGTGGGATACCGCATCAACGGAGTCACCACGTTTGCGCTGGAAGGCAGCATCTTCGTTGCCGGCGCGGCGGTGAAGTGGCTCCGGGACCGCTTGCGGATCATCGATCAGGCGAGCGAGACCGAAAAGATGGCGGTCGCGAGCGGGGGTGACGCACGAGGCGTCTACCTCGTGCCGGCCTTCACCGGCTTGGGCGCTCCTCATTGGGATCCGGATGCGCGTGGGCTCATCACCGGCCTGACGCTGGATTCCACCATTGAGGATATCGTTACCGCGTGCCTTCAAGCTCAGGCATTTCAAACTTACGACCTGTTCCAGGCGATGGCCGCCGATGGTGCGCGGCCACAAGCCTTGCGCGTGGATGGGGGCATGGTGGTGAACGACTGGCTATGCCAGTTTCTCGCCGACGTGCTGGAGGTCGTCGTCCAGCGTCCACGCGTGACGGAGACCACCGCGCTCGGCGCCGCGATGCTCGCGGGGCTCGGCGTGGGATCCTACGGCTCACTCGAGGAGATCGCACGCATCTGGCACGCGCAGCGAAGCTTCTCTCCGGAAATGGACCCGGCGCACCGTGCTCGGCTCTTGGCGGGCTGGGACGATGCCGTGCGCCGAGCGCGAGGTTGAGGCTGAGTTACAATTCCGTTGGGACCTCGCCTCATGAAATGGACATCTTCTTGCCAGACCGGCATGCCGCAGAACTCGGGCGTCGAGTCGAATGATCAATCGGCGCGCTGAGCCTCGCCAGGCCATTACCCTCAAGGCACTGGTGCATCCGGAGCAGGGCCGATCATGGCTGTGCACCATCAAGGACTTTTGCCGGGGCGGCATGCTGCTCGCGAGCGAAGGGCCCAGATCCTTCGGAGCGTCGGGCACGCATCCGCAACGCCAGGATGGGATGGACATACATTTTACGGTTCCCACCGTGGAGGGAGACCGACACTTCCGCTTGCAGGCGTTCGTGGCGCGGGTGACCTCGGACGGTAACGGGCTCGGCGTTCTCTATCCCCAGGGCATGGACCCGTTGGCATTCAAATCCCTCGATGAGTATGCGGCGGCCACCGGGGGTGGCCTGAAAGGCGAGGACGTCGCACACGCTGCCGCGATGGGCGCAACTCCCGAGTTCAAGATCAATCCGCACGATGCGACCGAGGTGCTCGCGGATCTCAAGGGCATCGTCGGCAGCGGATTACCGCGTGTGACCAAGACGTTTTTCGACAGCGCCGATAAAGATCTACTGGTGCGCGCTCGTGATGCGCCGAACCGCGACGATCAGACGCGCTTCTTCGATGCGATGAACGAGCTCGAGAGGCGCCGAGGAGAGGTGGAGGCGTCCTTCGCGCGCGCCATCATGGATCAGCT
>JAPULC010000104.1 GCA_027295305.1 Gammaproteobacteria bacterium | reverse complement strand
CCGGACGGCTGCGAGATCGAGCTGCGCGGAGGCCACGGCGCGACAAGGCAGATCAACTCGATTATTCCACCGGGATTCGACTGTCATCGGATCGTCTGCGTCGAGGTCTTCACACCCGGTGGCAACTGGAGCAGCTACCCTCCGCACAAGCACGACGAGCATCGCGTGAACGAAAGAGGAGAGCTGCTAGAAGCGGATCTGGAAGAGTTCTATTTCTACAAGATCGACAAGCCCAGAGGGTACGCGCTGCAGCGCATCTACACCGATAATCGTTCTCTCGACGCGGTGGTGGTGGCCCATGACGGCGACATCGTGACCGTGCCCGAGGGCTACCACCCGGTGAGTGCGGCTTACGGGTACGACTGCTACTACCTGAACTTTCTCTCGGGGTCAGCGCAGTCGTTGGCCTGTACCGACGATCCGGACTACGCATGGATAAAGGAGACGTGGACGAGCCGAGATTCGCGCGTCCCCATGGTCAGCCACGGCATGGGGCCGCGCAGATGTCGATGACGGAGCGGACCTACGATCTCCTGGCAATGGGGCGCAGCTCTATCGATCTGTACTCCAATGACGAGGGTTCTCGCTTCCCAGAAATTCGCAGCTTCGGCGCATTCGTGGGCGGATGCCCGACCAATATCGTCGTCGGGGCTCGTCGCCTTGGGATGCGTACCGCGCTACTGACCGCTGTTGGGGACGACCCGGTTGGAGACTTTGTTCTCGAGTTCCTGGCCCGAGAGGCTGTTGAGACCCGCTACATCGTGCGCAAGAGCGGTCGCAGGACCAGCGCGGTGCTCCTTGGGATCGAGCCACCGGATCGATTCCCACTTGTCTTCTACCGGGACGGCTGCGCGGATGTGGAATTTGGAATCGACGATGTATTGGCCGCACCCATTACGGACACTCGTGCACTACTCATCACCGGAACCGGCTTGAGCTGCGAGCCATGCCGAAGCGCCACCCTGTTTGCTGCGGAGCGCGCTGCTGACGCCGGCGTCGAAGTCTTTCTGGATGCGGACTTCCGACCAGATCAGTGGCACGACCCACGTGCGTACGGGGTTGCGGTTCGGTCCTCGCTGCGCTGGCTGGATGTGGTGATCGGCACCGAGGCCGAGCTTTCGGCGCTCGCCATGCGCGACGATGCGGAGGTTGTGATCGAAGGCGCACGAAACTCTGAGCCCTCGGTCGACGGTAATCTCGCGGCCGCGATCGACCTGATCCTCGGAGCGGGGCCCCATACGGTCGTGGTGAAGCGCGGGGCCGAGGGGTCGATGGTGCATCTATCGAGTGGAGAAGTCATCTGCGCCGAGCCATTCGATGTTGAGGTGAAGAACGTTCTTGGTGCGGGGGATGCCTTTGCAGCCGGACTCATTTACGGACATCTCAAAGGCTGGGACTGGGAGCGCGCGGCGAGTATGGGCAATGCAACGGGCGCGATCGTGGTGACGCGACAGGGGTGCGCGAACTTCATGCCCAGTGAGTGTGAGGCGCTGGAGTTGTTCCAGTCGCGAGAGGCGTAAGGATGACTGGAGGGGCTAAGAACCTGGGATCGCGAAGACTCACCATGGCTCAGGCCATCATCGAGTTTCTGATCCAGCAGCATGTAACTCGCGACGGACGCGAGCAGCCATTCTTCGCCGGCTGCTTTGGGATCTTCGGTCACGGAAATCTCGCTGGCATCGGGCAGGCGCTTCAGCAGAACGCAGGTTGGAGGTACTATCTGTGCCGAAACGAACAGGCGATGGTTCACACTGCGGCGGCCTTCGCACGCGCCAATCATCGGCTGCGCGCTTTCGCATGTACGAGTTCAATCGGGCCAGGCGCGACCAATATGGTGACCGCTGCAGCCGGAGCAACAGTAAACCGTCTGCCCGTCCTGCTGCTCCCCGGTGACATCTTCGCCCGGCGGAGCCCTGCCCCGGTGCTTCAGCAGTTGGAGTCTGAGCATGGACAATCCGTGTCCGTCAATGACTGCCTGAGACCTGTGAGCCGATACTGGGATCGGATCGAGCGACCCGAGCAGGTGATTCCGGCGCTGCTCCAAGCCATGAGGGTCCTTACTTCTCCTGCAGAGACCGGTGCTGTCACCCTGTGCCTGCCTCAAGATGTGCAAGCCGAGGCTTTCGACTTTCCCGAGGCGCTTTTCGCGCGGCGTGTGTGGACCGTTCCGCGCGCACGTGCGGACGAGGGACTCCTGAATCGTGCAACATCATGGATTCGAGAGTGCCAATCGCCACTGATCATCGCTGGGGGAGGAGTGCACTACAGCGAGGCACACGAAGAGCTGGCAAGGTTCGCCCGGGCGACGGGCATCCCGGTTGTCGAGACCCAGGCGGGAAAAGGCGCACTATCCTACGAACATCCGCAGGCTTTGGGCGGAATTGGCGTGACCGGCACGCCCGGTGCCAACCTGATCGCCCGACGGGCGGACCTGGTGATCGGGATCGGTACGCGCTACTCGGACTTTACGACCGCTTCGTCCACTGCCTTTGGGAACTCCGAGGTTCGGT
>JAPULC010000103.1 GCA_027295305.1 Gammaproteobacteria bacterium | reverse complement strand
GTGCTCTACAGCCGCACGCTCAGCATCTTGTTGCCGCTGGCGATCGAGCAGGCGTATGAACGCAACTACGAGCCGCTTGTCGCCATGGCGGGATTCTTCGAAGAGATGGGGATGAGTGTGGGGATGACGTTCTCGGTGCTTTGCAGCGAGGACGTTGCTCACCTGGCGAGACATCAGATACCCCGTTCCACCGGCGAAGACGGCAGGTTTAGCCCGACCCTGTTCGACAGCTTCTACGATGTTTGCGAGTTCTGGCCAAGAGGCGAGATTCCGGATGACTACTTCGATCCCACCGAGTCGGACGTGCCGGTGCTACTCATCTCCGGGGCACTGGATCCGGTGACACCCCCCGAGTGGGGAGAAGCAGCCGCCAAGCATCTGTCGCGTTCCAGGCATCTGGTGGTGCCCGGCGTGGGTCACGGCACGCTCAACTATGGGTGCCTGCCAGACATCGTCGCGCAGTTTATCGAGCAGGCGGATGCGGAAGGCATCGATGATAGCTGTATCTACGAGTTGCGGCGTCCGCCGTTCTTCTACAGCACGGCAGGTCCAGTGGCAGCGGCAACCAGCGATGATTGAGATCCGCGATCTATGCAAGTCCTTTGGAGAGATTACCGCCGTCGACGGCGTGTCCTTCGAAGTTGGCGATGGACACGTGACCGGGCTCCTGGGCCCGAATGGCGCCGGGAAGACCACGACGCTGCGAATTCTCTACGGCCTGATACAGCCGGACGCCGGAACGGCAAGCATTGACGGCATCGACATAGTCTCGGATCCGTTAGGGGCACAGCGCAGGATTGGCGTCCTCCCGGACACCCTCGGCCTTTACTCGCGTCTTACCGCGCGTGAACACATCCGTTATTTCGGACAATTGCACGATATGGATGACGACGCGTTGGAAGCGAGCAGTCAAGCCTTGATCGATTTGTTGGACATGCGCGCGATCGCCGATCGACGTACAGAGGGATTTTCCCACGGCGAGCGGATGAAAGTCTGTCTCGCCAGAGCCCTCGTACATCGGCCGTCCAACATCCTGCTCGACGAGCCGACCAACGGGTTGGATGTGATGAGCACGCGAACGGTGCGAGAGATGATCAACACGCTCAAGCGCGAGAACAAGGCCGTCCTCTTTTCCAGTCACGTCATGCACGAAGTCTCTACCTTGTGCGACCGAATCGTGGTCATCTCGAATGGTGGCGTGGTGGCGCAAGGGACCCCCGATGAGATCAGGCGCAAGACAGGGAAGGATGATCTGGAAGAAGCCTTCGTCACGCTGACCGAGCGGCGGTCAGCGTGAGGAGGTCATCCGTCGGCATCGTGTTGAGAAAGGAATTGTTGGATGGTCGTCGCGACAAGCGGGCCATTCTGTCGGCGCTGCTGTTTCCGTTGGGCCTGCCACTGTTCGTTTATTTCGTGTTGAACGCGATCGTCGATATCAGCAAAGACCTGGAGGAGATCGAGTTGCCCATCGTTGGCGCCGAGAACGCGCCCGCGCTGATCGACTGGCTGGAGCAGCGGGGGGTAAAGCTGACGAGTGTTGAAGGTGACCCGATCGAGGCCGTCAAGTCCAAGTCTCGTGACTTGGTGCTCGTGATTCCAGAGGACTTTCAGTCGAGATTTGCGCAGTCGAGATCCGCGTCCGTGGAGCTGATAAACGATGGATCACGAACGAGTTCACGAGCGGAGGTGAACAAGGTTCGCTCACTGCTCAACGGGTACAGCACGGAGATCGGCGCGTTGCGTCTGGTCAGCAGGGGCATATCACCGGAGATCGTGCGCTCTGTCACGGTGGAGAACATCGAGGTGGCGAGCAAACAACAGATCTCTGCTCGTGCGTTGAACTTTATCCCCATGTACGTCGTGATGGCCGCTTTCATCTGCGGCATGGGAGTTGCCATCGACAGCACCGCGGGGGAAAGAGAACGTTCGACGTTGGAGGCGCTGCTTCTCAACCCCGTCGAAAGATCCGCCATCGTCATAGGCAAATGGCTGGCCGCGAGTCTGTTCGCTGCCGTGGGTGTGGTATTGACGATGGCAACGTGTCTGCTCGTCCTGCAGAGAGTGCCGTTGGAGGAAATCGGCCTGAGCCTCCACGTGGGGACGCGAGAGATGGTTGGGATGCTGGCGGCCGTGCTGCCACTCGCTTTCATGGCGACGGGGCTTCAAGTGTTGTTGGGCACTTTCGCAAGGTCGTTCAAAGACGCCCAATCCTATATCGGCTTCCTCATTCTCATACCCGTGATTCCCGGCATGATGAGCACGTTCTATCCGATCAAGAGTGCCGGCTGGATGAACTTCGTTCCGGCGCTCGGACAGCACGTGCTTCTGATGGATGTGCTCGGTGGCAAGGCGCCGCCGATCTGGGGATTCGTGGCCGCCGGTACCACCGCGCTGATCGTTGGTTTTGCTTGCGTTCGGCTCACGGCGCATCTGTTTCGCAAAGAGCGAATCGTCTTTTCGCACTAGCTCTGTTGTTACTGGGCGGTGGCCGTTCTCGAGTACAGGACGATCTGCCAGACTCCTGAAAGCTCGGTGGATCTGTGGTTCAGGCCACTCTGTTCCACCACCGCGTTCACGTCTTCGGTTCGATGCAGGAACACGCGGAAGGGGTTCTTCCGCAGGCGAAAGTAGGCATTGACGATCGGCGGAAAGAACTTCATGTACCAGGTCGGGCGCGGATAGACGAGGCAATACAGGTTGCGCGCTCGGGCGGACGACAGTCCCACCAGGCGTTTCATGTCGGGATAGCAACAGAGGACGCGGTCGAGGGTGACGATATCGGCGTCCTCGAGCTCGGCGGCGAGATCGACGAAGTCCCCAAGAAGATATTTTGCGCGATCCTCGTAGCCCCTGCGCTCCGCCTCTTCCTGAACCACCTTCAGGTACGCCGTCGATGCGTCGACATTGGTGACCCCCGAGGCACCGTGAGCCATCAGCTCGTGTTGGATCGCACCGATGCCTCCACCGATGTCGAGAAGGGATCTCCCCTCGCAGGTCGACGATAGCGACTCGAGGAGCCTGCGTGTGGACTTCGTCGGCCCCTTCTTGCGGTAGGCCTTGAGCTCACGCCTCGCCGCCTTCTCGCTGAAGAACGTATCGAGTCCCTGACAATGACAGCACTGCATGTGGCACCTCATAGCCGACTACGACCGATTGTCGCGCCTTGCGGGCGCTTCTGCAAAGTGGAGACTTGGTCGAGCAGGATCTCGATAGCATTCGGAGGTAGCACGTGGGCACTCAATTCACCCTGGACAGTGCAGGTGCGAGACTAGCGGGCGAGAGCGTGGGTCAAGGCGCACCGGTCGTCTTCCTGCATGCCGGGGTAGCCGACCGGCGGATGTACGCACATCAGTTGGCTGACATAGGGCAGCAGCGTTGGGCGATTGCCTATGACCGGCGAGGCTTTGGAGAAACCACATCTCCGGACGAGCACTTCTCGCACGCCGGTGACTTGCGAGCATTGCTCGATCGGCTCGAGATTTCGTCTGCGGTATTGGTGGGCTGTTCTCAGGGCGGACGCATTGCCGTCGACTTCTCGTTGTCGAATCCAGAACGCGTTGAAGGGCTGGTGCTCGTGTCGACGGCCATCAGCGGCATACCCTTTCCGAGCCTGCCGGACGTGATTGCTCCGTTGCTCGATGAGTTCGATGCTGCCCAGGAGACGGAAGATCTCGCCAGAGTCAACGCGATCGGAGTCCATCTCTGGTTGGACGGCCCGTTCAGCGAAGAGGCGCGGGTCGGTGGTGCTGTAAGGGAACTCGTTTTCGAGATGAACGGTTTGGCAGTCGCGAAATCATCCTCGCTGTCCAAAGTGGACCAGCCTGCTTCGGCTCATGAGCGGCTGGCGGAGTTGCAGGCGCCGGCGTTGCTGATTCATGGAGACCTGGATTTTCCTCACGTCCAGGATCTCCATGGCGAGCTGGCGCGCAAGCTTCCCGATGCGCGTTCGCGCGTCGTGAACGGTGCGGCTCATCTTCCAAACTTGGAGCAGCCGGAAATGTTCAACGGGTGGCTACGCGAGTTTCTCAGCGAGCTTGAAGGTCGATCTTGAGCCCCCGCTAGCTCGGCGCACTCGCAGGATCCTCGACCAGCGTGCGAGCCCCGAGCATGAACAGCACGGCAGCACCTGGAGAATGATGAGGAGGTAGCGGTCGATGAAGTTGAACGCGTAGGCGAGCACCCTCGATGCCCCAGCACATATGCGCGGTATCCGGCCGAGCTTCAGTCGTCCCCGGAAGCGGCTCGCACGATCGCTTCGATTTGTTTGAACTCTGCGAGCCTCGATTTGAACACGCGCTGAAGGCCCGTATCGTGGGGCGTGAGTAGTGCAATGGCACGCTGCTCGAGTTCGATCGCCAACGTAGTGTTACCCGAGTGGTGCTGAGCGAGCGCGAGAGTGTCGAGAAAATGCGGGTTCTTCTGCTCCGCCATGGTGTTGGCTTCGATTGCCAGAGCCAACGCTACTCTGGGATCGCGCGACGATGCGTTCTCGCCGGTCAGTAGCTCCAACGCGACGATGTGCTTCGTCTCTGCATCGGCTCCAAGCGCTTTCGCCATGATGATTCGTTGTGCAAGTAGCTCGCCGCGCATCGCGCGGGCGTCTTCGTCGCGTCCCTGGCGTCCGTAGATCTGCGCCAGCTCCTCGATAGCTCGCAGCGTGTGAGGATGGATGTCTCCTGCCAAGCGCCGCCTCCCTCCCAGCACCTCGAGATAAAGTGGCTCTGCCTCGTCGTCGCGCCCCTGCTTCGTGTACAGGCGTGCGAGATTGTAGAGTGATGTCAGCGTTGCCGGATGCTTTGCCCCTTGAACGCGTCGTTGGAGCGCGAGAGCCTCCGTATAGAGGAGCTCTGCCTGGATGGCTCGATCCATGTCGGAGTAGAGCACCGCGAGGTCGCTCATGGCGGCAAGCGTATCCGGATGCTCCGCGCCGAGAATGCGCTTGCGAAGATTGAAGCTCTGCAGATAGAGCGGCTCGGCCTGGTCGTGGTACCCCTGATGCCAGAACACGGCCGCTAGACGGTTTCGCGATGTCGTCGTGTCCAGATGTTCCTCGCCCAATACTCGACTTCGAAGCTCGAGCACTTCGGAGTGAAGACGCTCCGCCTCGGCATAGCGGCCCTGGTCCGAATAGAGCACGGCTAGATTGCTCATCGATTGAAGCGTGGCGGGATCTTCGACAGTGAGCACACGCTTCTGTAGCCCCACCACTTCCACGTAGAGACGCTCGGCATCCTCCCGGTGGCCTTGGTCGGAGAACAGTCGGGCAAGGCTCATCATCGAGGAGAGCGTGTCGGGATGCTCCTCGCCGAGCTCCCGCTTGCGAATCTCCAGCGTCTTGAACAGCAGGATCTCCGCACGCGTGTAGCGGCCCTGCGCCATATAAAGGACGGCAACCTCATTCATTGCCGAGAGTGTGTCCGGATGCTCGCCCCCCAGCGTACCTTCACGCAGCTCGAGTGCGCGCAACAGATGCGGCTCGGCCGATGGATATTCGCCAAGCTCGTAGTAGGTTCTGCCGAGGGTGGCTCGGATGGATGCCTCCACCAGGGGCTGTCCTTCGAATCGACCACCGGCTCGTGCGGCATCTTCCATTCGCTCCCCGGCAGCATCCAACACTTCGCGCATCAGCACGTCGCGCCCGGCGCCACGGTTCGAAGAGGGCGCCACCGCCGCCAGCAGATCGTTGTTGAAAAATTCGTTGATCGCACGCGCGCCCGCTTCCGCCGCCAGTGCGCGGTCGCGATCGACGCCGGCGCGAATGAAGGCGAAGGTGGCAAGCGTCAGGCCGACGATGATGGCAACTGCCACCGCGGTGCCACCGGCGACGAATCCCCGGTGGCGCAGGAACAACTTCGTCAGACGGTAATACACACTCGGCGATCGCGCCAGGACCGGCTCGTCGGCAGCGAAGCGCCTGAGGTCCAGGGACAGTCCGTTTGCCGTGGCATAGCGCCTCGATCGGTCCTTCTCCATCGCCTTCATGGTGATCCAGCCGAGGTCCCCGCGAACGGTGTGAAGCAGGCGTCGCGGCGTCGTATTACGGTCCCGCGAAATCGCCTTGATGTCGACATCCGGGCTTGCGAGGCGCGAGCTCGGCGTTGGGGGCTCGACCTCGCGGATGAGGCGCTGAATCTCCTGGATTCCGGCATTGCGGAGCATGTCGCGATCAAATGGCACCGATCCGACCAGCAGCTCGTAGAGCAGCACACCCAATGAGTAGATGTCCGTGCGGGTATCGACATCCATGTGGGTCATCTCGGCTTGCTCGGGGCTCATGTGCCCGGGGGTGCCGATGATGGTTCCATAGATGGTGTGCAACGTGTCTTCGGTGAGCTGTTCGTCCATGGCTTTCGCCATCCCGAAGTCGATGACCTTCACCGAGGGCCCGAGGTCGGTCTCGCCGACCAACACGTTCGATGGCTTGATGTCGCGGTGGATCAGACCTTTGTAGTGTGCGTGTTGAACGGCGTGGCAGGCCTGCGTGAATAGCACCAACCGCTGTCGGATCCCAAGCCGATTCTTGTCGCAGTATTCCGTGATGGGCTCCCCCGCGACGTATTCCATGACGAAATACAGACGACCGGCATCCGTGGCCCCCGCATCGAAGAACTTGGCGACGTTTGGATGCTCCACCATCGCGAGGGCCTGACGCTCGACCTCGAAGCGCCGGATGATCTCCCGCGTGTCCATCCCCGGCTTGATGACCTTGAGTGCCACCTGGCGGCGTACCGGTTTGTCCTGATCGGCCAGGTACACCACGGCGAAGCCCCCTTCGCCGAGCCGCTTGCGAATGATGTAGTTACCCACCCGACCGCCGGGCTCGAACTCCATCGCATCCCAGTCGACGGACAGCGTCGGGACGTTGGAGAGCGTGGGCTCGTCGTCGTTCCCGCCATCGGCTTCGCTCATTGCGGCCGGCCTGGCAGGGGGCGTCGAGACGCGGGTAGGGGCATGAGTCCGTTCTACGTTTGCGGGCGCCTATGAATAGTAATAAGGGTGCGGCGGTTTGCCATTGCCGAGGCCACGTTCACGGCGTATCACGCACCGCATTCGTTCGGTTACACTCCCCAGTCGATCGACTTAGGAGAGCGGCCGTGATCGTCGAGCAGATCTGGACAGGCAACGCGTACCGTAATTTCAACTATCTGATCGCCTGCCCGGAGACGGGGGCGGCCCTGGCCGTGGATCCGTTGGATCACGAGAAGTGCCTGAGCCGGGCCAAGGACAAGGGGTGGGAGATCACGCAGATTCTCAACACCCATGAGCACGGAGATCACACGGGCGGCAACGGCCCGATGATCAAGGCAACGGGGGCGAAGCTCTTGGCCCATGCCGGCGCCGGGGCGAAGATCAAAGGTATCGACCGAGGCCTCAACGCGGGGGATATCGTGAAGATCGGTAAAACGGTGGAACTTCTCGTTCTCGATACGCCGGGACATACCATGAGCCACGTCTGTCTGCTGTCGAAGACCGACACGCCTGCGTTGATCTGTGGCGATACCTTGTTCAACGCCGGCGCCGGAAACTGCCATGGCGGCGGGCATCCCTCTGAGCTCTACGACACGTTTTCGAGTCAGCTCGCCGGGCTCCCCGACGAGACGTTGGTCTTTCCGGGGCACGATTACATTACGAACAACCTCGGCTTCACGCTGGACCGCGAGCCCGACAATGAAGCGGCCGCAAGCCTGCTGGCGGAGTTGGAAGCGGGTCACGATCCCGAGCAGGCGCTGTTGACGTCGCTGACGCAGGAGAAGGACATCAACGTGTTTTTCAGGCTGACGAGCCCGACGGTCATCAGTCGTCTGCGCGAAGCATTTCCGGACCTTCCGGACGAGCCGACGCCGCGCGAAGTGTTCATCAAGCTACGCGAGCTTCGCAATAGCTGGTAGAGCTGCGCCGCGGCATCTTCGCCGCAGCGAACGGCCTTGGCGGCGATTGGTGAATCTCGTGGGGGCCGTCGGGATCGCGGCCAAGGCGCCCCCGGCTAAACCCGCCCCGAAAGGGGTTCGCTAGCGCCGTTGTTCCTGGTCAAATGTTTGAGCTTCTCGGGATTGCGCATCACGTAGAGTCGATGGATGCGCCCGTCGCGCATCTCACCAGTTACGACGTGATCTAATTTCCCGTCCACGAATCCCATTAGCCCGGCACTTGCGTTGATCAGTGCCGGGCGCACGGTGTAATTCTCCGGCTGCAGCTGTCGCAGGTGGATCAGCACCCGTGCGATGCGTGCCGGCGTGACCACGGGAATCAGCGCCGCGCTGACCACGCCGCCGCCGTCGGTGTACACAGCCGCATCTTGCGTCAGAAG
>JAPULC010000102.1 GCA_027295305.1 Gammaproteobacteria bacterium | reverse complement strand
GGACGTCGGTAAGGGCTCTGGGTTGGGGCTTTCGGTCGTGCACGGGATCATGCACGAGCGTCGCGGGCACATCATTCTGGAGAGCGACGTTGGTCAGGGCAGTCGTTTTCGCCTGCTGTTCCCGGTTGCGGAAGGGCGTGTCAGCGTGCCGCTGCAGCAGGATCCAAAGGTCACCTCGATCCGGCAGGGCATTGGCGAGCACATTCTGCTGGTGGACGACGAGCAATCAGTGGCGAACTTCATGCGCGTGCTGTTGGAGCGCCGCGGCTACAAGGTCACGGTCTGCACCAACAGCCGCGATGCGTTGATCCTGTTTCAGGAAAATCCCGCGGACTTCGACATAGTCATCACCGATCAGACCATGCCCCACATGACAGGCGTGGAGCTTGCCGACGAGATGATGGCGGTGCGTCCCGATGCGCCGGTGATCATCTGCTCCGGGTACAGCGAGTTCGTGAACGAGGAGAGTGCCATCGAGATGGGCTTCAGAGGATTTCTCGAGAAGCCCATCAACAGCGACAAGCTGTTCGCCATGCTCGATGGAATCATCGACCGGCGGGTGGCGTCGTAGTCGCACGGCCTTCGGCCGTGCTTACAGCAGTTTTGCTACGCAAAACTGCGCCTGCGTCGTAATGGTGCCAGGCACCGCGTGCCTGGTACCACAGCACCAAGTCAGGCCCGTTGTTGCGATGCCTCGTCCCAGCCCGCGACCTGCTTCGTGGAATCCTGCAGACTCTGCTGGCGGTAGAGCTCGTAGTAGTGCCCACCGAGCTTCACCAGCTCATCGTGCGTGCCTACCTCGGTGATCTCGCCGCCCTCCATCACGACGATGCGATCGGCATTGCGGATGGTGGACAAGCGGTGCGCGATCACAAAGCATATTCGACCGCTCAGGACGTTCTCGAGACCGCGCTGAATCCTGCGCTCCGTTTCGGTGTCTACCGACGATGTGGCCTCGTCCATGATGAGGATCAGCGGATCGGCCAGTATTGCGCGGGCATACGAGACGAGCTGCTTCTGGCCCGCAGACAGGCGGCCGCCCGTTTCACCCACGTCCGTGTTGTAGCCTTCTTCCATCGCCTCGATAAACTCGTCGGCACCCGCGAGGGCTGCCGCCGCCTTGACCTCTTCGTCGGTGGCCTCGAGACGCCCGTAGCGGATGTTCTCCATGATCGAGCCACTGAAGATGTGCGAGCTCTGCAGCACCATGCCGAGATTTGATTGCAGCCAGTGGAGACTGCGCCGCCGGTAGTCGATGCCGTCGATGAGCACCTGCCCTGACGTAGGTTCGTAGAATCGGCAGACGATGCTGATGAGCGTGCTCTTGCCGCCGCCGGTGGGACCCACCACGGCAATCGTCTCACCGGCGTTGACGGTGATGTTGATGTTCTTGAGCACGGGCTGGTCGGGGGTGTAGTAGAAGCTGACGTTTTTGAGCTCGATGCTCTGAATGCCCTTGGGCCCGCCGTCCGCCGCGACGTTTTCCCTAGGCGGTGCATCACGCTGCACCGCCATGGCTGCCAACACGTCCTGATCGTCTTTGATCTCCGGCTCGGCTTGCACGAGGCTGATGATGCGCTCCGCCGACGCCTGGGCCATCTGCATCTCGGCGAACCAGCGTCCGAGCTGCTCGATGGGGTCGAAGAAGAGGCGGGCATACTGAAGAAATGCCACCAGCGCCCCTGCCGTGATGAAGCCACCCGCGAGGTCCAGGCCCCCGAATGCGAGGACCATTCCCATCGCAAGGCTCGCAAGGGTCAGGATCAACGGCACGTAAACCGCAGCCTGCAGCTGATTGGTGACCGATGAGCTAAGCATCTGGCTGGTGAGGCGCTGGAAATCGTTCAGGTTTTCGTCTTCGCGTACAAAGGCCTTGCTCGTGAGCACCCCCATGATGGCCTCGTTGAAGGCGCCGGTGATGCGCGAGTTGGTGCGCCGCACTTCGCGTGCGCTTCTCAGGATCTTCTTCTGGAACTTCGCGGAGAGCACAGCGATCACCGGGATCGTGCAGAGGATCATGAGCGCGAGCTTGGGATTCATCACCAGCATGACCGTCGTGATGCCGAGCATCATGCTCGTGCCCCAGATGAGATCGAGAAATCCCCAGGCGAAGATGTTTGCGAGTCGATCGCAGTCCGACGTCATGCGTGCCATCAGCCAGCCCACCGGACGATGGTCGTAGAACGAGAACGAGAGACGCTGAAGGTTCGCGAAACCGTCGCGGCGGATGTCGTGGCTGAGATGCGCCCGGAGCTTCCCACCCATCCAGATGAAGCCGCCCACCGAGAAGGCCATGGCGACGGTGGCCGCCAGAAACAGCGCGATCCACGGCCCGAACGAGGCGTTCTCTCCGTTGGCGATCACCTCGTCGATGGCACCCGCGGGTACCAGGGGCAGCGCGACATCGGCCGCCGCGGTGAGAAACGCGAAGAAGCCGAGCCAGGCGAGCTCTTTCTTGTACGGCAACAGGTACGAGCCGAGCTTGCGCCAGAGCCCGAAATTCAAGCGCTGGGCTGCCACTTCCTCGTCGATGCCGTCGATGGCGATGTCGTCTTCGAAGGTTTCCATCGAGCTCTCCTCAGAGCCTGTCGTAAAAGCCGGCGCGCCGAGCAATGCTCAGCGTAAGCCGTCTTTGCTCGGTCGTGTCGCTCATCGCTGTGCTCACTCTCAGCTCGCGTCGTGCATGAGATCGCTCCGGATCTCCGCTTCCAGGTTGCCCTGAATTTCACATAGCCGACGATACGGCCCGTCCGCCCGAATGAGCTCCTCGTGGCTGCCGAGCTGAACCATTCGCCCCCGCTCCAGCACCATGATGCGATCGGCGTGAATCACCGAGCTGAGCCGGTGCGAGATCACCAGCGTCGTATGGCGTCCCTTGCGTTGCTTCAGCGCCTCGAGAATCCTGCGTTCTGTGCCCGTATCGACGGCCGACAGCGCATCGTCGAGCACGAGAATCGGCGGGTCCTTCAGAAGCGCCCGCGCCAGCGCCAGACGTTGTATCTGTCCGCCGGAGAGTGTGACGCCACGCTCGCCCACCATCGCATCGTAGCCTTCGGTGAACTCGACGATGGCCTCGTGGATGGTCGCATCTCTTGCTGCCTCCAGGAGGGCTTGCGCGTCGGCATCCTTGCGTCCCACCCGCAGGTTGGCTTCGATGCTTCGGGAATACAGAAACGGATCCTGCAGCACCACGCCGATCTGGCTGCGCACATACTTGCGATTGAGCGTATTGAGCTCGCGTCCGTCGAGCTGAATGGTGCCGTTCTCATATTCGTAGAGTCGCAGCAGCAACCTTATCAGCGTGGATTTTCCGGAACCCGGATGCCCGACGATTGCCAAGGTCTCACCCGCGGCAATGCTCACGCTGATGTCTTCGAGCACCGGCTTGTCCGAGTCGTAGCCGAACGTCAGATTTTCGATGTCTATCTTGCCGTCCGCTCGGCCTTGGCCGGGCGGCTCCGCCCGCGTTTCCTCAGGGCTATCGAGAATCTCGTTCACACGCACGAGTGATACCACTGCCTTGCCACTGTCGGTGAGCACGCGGCCAAGCTGGCGGATCGGCCAGATGATCATGTTCTCGTACAGGATGAAGGCGAAGAGCGTCCCCATGGTGACGCTGCCTTCCATGAACCACAGTGCGCCGAAGTAAATCACCAACCCCACCTGCGTGAGGGCGATCAAGTCCCCCGTCGCCCAATAGAATCCCATCAGGCGCACGAGCCTGTAGTTGTTGTCGCGGAACTCGGCATTGCGCTCGCCGAACCTGCCGATCTCGAAGGCTTGGCGCGCGAACGCTCGCACTACCCTGATACCGGTGAGATTCTCCTGAAGCACCGCGGTCATTGCGGCTTCGGATTCGTCGGTGATCTGGAATATCCGTTTCACACGCGCGAAGAACCAGTAGGCGAACACGAAGATCAGTGGCAGCAACATCAACGAGATGTACGCGAGGTCGGTGTGAAGCCAGAAGAGAATCGGGATCACCGTCAGTATCAGGATGATGGCGCGTCCCATCTCGACGATGTCGCTGGACAGGAACACGCGGATCGTTTCCACGTCGGAGCTGCAGCGCTGTACCAGGTCTCCGGTGTCGGCGGAATCGTGAAACGACACCGGCAGATGATGCAGGTGAGCGTAGAGTCGGTCGCGCAGACGTCGGATGATGGACTCCGAGGCGATGGCCGCCCAGCGGCCACGCAGATACAGAAAGAAGCCCCCGATGGCAGTCACCAGCACGATGCCCAGCGCGGAGGCTATGAGGTACGCGAGCAGCGGCTCTTCTGGATCGATGGCCATGGCCACGTCGGTGAGCCCGGCAATACCCTTGGCCATGTCATCTGCTTCGATCACGTCGAGGGCATACTTCGCCACCAGCGGAGAGCCGAACAGGCACAGGCTTGCCAGACCCATCACCGCGATGGCCGAGAAATAGCGTAGACGCTGGCCTTGAGTCAGTGCCCAGAGATTCTTGCGATCTTTCCCGATTGCCATGAGTCCTATTCGCCGATCTTAAGAATTGCCGACGCGCGAATGCGCCATCGGCACGACGGGGCGGGCGTTCGAAACTTCGACTACAGAATAGAAGAGATGGAGACCCGGCCCACGAGGTGAGCGGGTCCCGCTGTCAGGACGCGCTCACCGGAAAGGAGCTATGCCGATGATTCTGATGCACATCCGACCCTCCAGAGGGGAAGTTGGTGCGGGAAAACCGAAGGATGTCACAGGGTGCAATGATTGGCAACCTGGCGGTCCTGCCGTTTGAGGAAATTCACAGGGATGTGAATTTCCGGATAGAGAACTGCTACGTTTATTTACCCGCTTTGAATGCGGTATCCTGTGACGGAATTCGAATCCTAACACACTGATTTCCATCGACTTGGCAAACGGGAAAAGCATGGCGGCAGAGCGATTCAGGCTGATCACGCGTGGGGACTTCGACGGTGTCGTGTGTGGCGCGTTGCTCAGGGACCACGGTCTGATCGATGAGATCGTGTTTGCGCATCCAAACGACATGCAACACGGGCGCATTGAGGTGTCGGATCGCGACATCACGACCAATCTGCCCTATGTCGAGGGATGCCATCTCGCATTCGATCACCACTCGAGCGAAGTGATCAGGACCGGGAACGCACCGGAAAATTTCGTCAACGATCCGGATTCACCATCGGTGGCGCGGGTTGTCTACAACTATTACGGCGCCGCCGAGGGGTTCCCCAGCTTCAGCGACGAACTGATGGATGCGGTGGATCACGCCGACTCGGGTCAGTTCACAAACGACGAGGTGGTGTTTCCCACCGGGTGGGCGCTTTTGAATTTCGTGGTGGATGCCAGGACGGGTCTCGGCCGCTGGCGCGACTTCAGGGTGACCAACGAGGAGCTTTTGCTTCAGCTCGTGGATGTCTGCCGCGACCCGGTGCAATCGATACTATTGAGCTCAGACGTGTCCGAACGCACCCGCCTCTACTTCGAGCACGAGACCTATTTCAAAGAGCAGATTCAACACACGGCCGAGATGCAGGACAAACTCGTGGTGCTCGATCTTCGCCAGGAAGATCCCATCTTCGCGGGTAACCGGTTCATGGTCTACGCGCTCTATCCCGATGCAAACATCTCGATGCATTGCATCCGCGGCGTCAACAACCAGAACACCGTGTTCGCAATCGGCAAATCCATCTTCGATCGTACCTCGAGCACCGACGTGGGAGCGCTGTGTCTGCGATACGGCGGGGGCGGGCACCACACCGCCGGCACCTGCCAGGTGGACAACGAGCGCGCCGAAGAGGTGAAAGCGGAGCTCATCGCGAAGATCACCAACGACGGCTGAAAGAATCTCGAAGGACCTTTGATCGAGGGGCGGGTGTCTTGATGTGTGCGGCTTTAAGGAGCCTCTAAAAGCCTTGTTATGTAGTCTGGTCTTCTGGTGTGGGAGCGGCTTTGGCCGGGGGCGCCTACTTGGCCGCGAATCTCACCTGCGCTCGCGATGCGCCTCGAGGTGCACGAGCAGCTCTCGTGTCACCTGATCGGGCTCCTGGTCGGTTATGAAATGCCCGGCTCCCTCGATGACGACGAATCGATATTCACTGTCGACATACGCCTCCGTGAGCTCTGCAGCGCAACGACCCACCGTGGCATCCTCATTGCCCCATAAGTAAAGCGTTGGAACCTTTATCGCAGGGGTCGTGCTGCCCGCGAACGCCGACGTGCCGCCGGCCCCTGCGCGATACCAATTGAGCGCGGCGTCCAGCGCGCCGGGCGAGGACAGTGGATCGAGATACGCATCGATCGCCCTGGCGGGTACGCCCTGGTTTGCGAGGGATGCGCGCAGGCGGGCGCAATCGTCTGCGAGCAGCCGCTGCGCTGTGGTTGGGTCCTGGAAGGCACGATGATGGCGCGAACGGTCGGATTGCTCTTCGTCTTCGGACATCGCGCGGGCAAACGCCGCTGGGTGGGGTCGCGAAAGCACCGTGAGGGTCCGCACCCGCTCGGGATACTGCGCTGCAATCAGCCACGCGAGCTGACCGCCCCAATCATGGCCTACGAGGTGAAAGCGATCGGCGCCGAGGCCGTCCGCAATCGCCAGAGCGTCAGACGTCAGCCGATCGGTGGCGTAGTCCTCCACCCGCTCAGGCCTCGCGCCCGGTGAATATCCGCGCTGGTCCGGCGCCACCGCAAGGTAGCCGGCTTCGGCGAGCGCCGGTACCTGCCCTCGCCAGGTATAGCGGGTCTGGGGAAATCCGTGCAGGAGCAAAATGAGGGGTGAGTCCGGGCTGCCGGCGACATCTGCCACGAATCGCAGGTCATTCGCGTCCAGCAGGCGCTCCTCGATCACTCGGCTCGGTCATCCGCCAATTGGACGATCATCTTGCCCACGTTGGCGCCGGTGAAAAGCCCGATGAATGCGTCCGGCGCCTGCTCCAATCCATGCATCACCGTCTCGCGATATTTCACACGTCCGTCGGCGATCCAGCTTGCCATGTCCCGCACGAAATCTTCACGCATGTGATTGAAGTGAGACACGATGAAGCCCTTGAGCGTCAAGCCGAGACCAATCGCCATCGTGAGGTTGTTGGGACCCGGGACGGGTTCAGTGGCGTTGTATTGCGAGATAGCGCCGCACAACGCAATACGGCCGAACGGACGCATGTGTGCAATGGCCGCCTGCAGATGCTCGCCGCCGACGTTGTCGAAGTAGACATCGAGACCATCGCGTGCGCCCTCCATCAGATGCTCGAGTATCGAGCCCTTGCGATAGTCGAAGGCATAGTCGAAGCCGAACTCGTCTCGAAGCAGAGAGACCTTCTCCGGACCGCCGGCGCTGCCCAGCACGCGGCAGTCTTTGATCTTGGCGATCTGTCCCGCGATGCTGCCCACCGCTCCGGCAGCACCGGAGACGAACACTGTCTCGCCGTCTTTGAGCTCGCCGGCTCCCAGCAGCCCCACATAGGCGGTCATGCCGGGCATGCCCATGACGCCGAGATAAGCTGACAGCGGTGCCTGAAGACCTTCGAGCTTGCTCACCCCGGCTCCGTCGGAGAGAAACCACTCCCGCCAACCAAGGTTGCTCTGCACGTAGTCACCCTCGCTGAACTTCGGATGGAGCGATGCACGCACGCGACCGAGCGCACCACCCGTGAGGGTCTCGCCCACCTTGAATGGCGGCGTATAGGATTTCCGATCCACCATCCGTCCGCGCATGTAGGGGTCGACGCTCATGCAGAGGTTCTGCACCAGGATCTGACCGTCGGCCGGATCGTCCACACTCGCTTCGATGAGCTCGAAATCGTCGTGGGTGGGCATGCCGACAGGACGCTTCTTCAGCAGAACCTCGCGACTCTTCGTGGTCATCTCGTGTTTCTCCTAGCCTGTCCGGAAATTGCCGTCCCTGGCAATTTCCTCTTACGCTTGCGCAAACGTGGTTTGCGCAAGCTCCCATTTTCCTTGCTTTTCCTGCAGCTGAGCTTCCGGAAAAGCGGAAAATGCTCAGGGCAGCCGCTGCCCCGGCATCCATGCCCCGGAGCTAGTTTCCGGACGGAAACCAGCTTGGTCTGGACGCAACGAACGGCCAATGGTAACGGTATCTCCCACGTTGCTCACCCGGAATCCACCTCGATCACCTTGAATCGCATCTGCGGCAGTAGCCCGTGCGCGCGCATCAGCCGATCCGGCTGGAGGGGGAAGCGCAAATGTGCTGCATCGATCCCGAACTCGTTCCAGGTGGGATCCACCGAGAACCAGTGGTCGTCGATGACGACTTCGTTCCAGGCATGAAGCACGAGACGATCACCTTTCTCGTCCCGGTAGACGAGACCGCTCACGGTGCGCGCGGGTAATCCAATGGCCCGCGCGAGGGTGGTGAAGAGCTCTGCGTACTCGGTGCAATCCCCCTCCCGTCCTGCGACGATGTCGTCGACCGTCAACGCGGAAGTTGCATCGCGGTAGTCGAGATATTGGTGCACGAACTGCGTGAGCCGCAGGGCACGCTGTCGGTTGTCCATGGCATCGCCCACGGCCTGCATCGACAGCTGCGCGATGGCCGGTGTTCGCGGATAGCCTACCGTCTCGGCCAGGGAATCCTGCTGACGCACGGCCCGCATCTCAAAGGCCTTGTCGGAGCGATCCAGCGTGAGCCGTGTGGCGCCATCGAATGTCGAGAGTTGTTGCCCGGGAGCGTCGTCGAAGGCCTCCGCAGCGGCGGGATTAAGCTCGAGCACCAGTCTTCGCACGTAGCGCGCGCCTCCGATCGAACGGTCGAGCCTCGGTCCCGAACTCGTGGACTTTACGGCTGGATTCAACAGCGTCGCCTTGGTCTGGGGCTCTCGTCGCAGGCTCAACCCCCCGCCGATCTCGAGCTCGAGCAAACGATGCTCCCCGTCGAGAACCGTGCGGCGATCGATCCCCTCGCCGATTCCTTCCAGCACGAAGCCGGCGTCGGCAGCCACCAGTTGCCAGCGTGTGGTGAGCGGCACCAGGCGCTCGACATCGATATCGCGTAGCTCGTGAATGCTGCCGATGCGCGGATCGGATTCAAGCCAGCGACGCAGTCCAACCTGGTCGGCAAGGTCATGCTCGAGCTCGACGGGCAGATGGCGCGTGCCGCTGGGCTGCGTGATCGTCGCCCGATATCCACCATCGGCGTGTGGCTCGATCACCAGCCGTTCCTCGGAGGAGTCGCTGTGTTCCACTCGCTCGAAGCGCTGCAGCGCATGGGGCGCATGCACATCGAATTGCTTGCTCTCCGTAGCGTGATACCAGCTGCCGGTGGGTAGCCTGAGCGTCAGATGGCTCGACACGCGGTAGTCGGCTCCGCGCTCCGTCACGAACCGTGCATAGCCGATCTTCTCACCGGCGAGATAGGCACCGAACCAGGACTCTCCGACGTCGTCCATGAAGAGCGCCGCCGGATCGGTTACCGGCGTGGGAAACCACAGGTTTGCACCTACCCACAGGCAGAGTGCGCTCAGGAGTACGATCGCTGCTCTGTTCATTCGCGAGGTCGCCGAATCTCCAGCCGTTAGCAAGCAGAGCTTGCCGAATACGTTGGTTCCGAACTTACTAGCGGAAGCCCGCAATGACCAACACCGATCGAGGACACTAGTTCGATCTAGTTAGAAATTCACATCCTGTGAATTTCTTCTAACGCATCTGCAAATGTGATTTCCAGATGCTCCCATTTCCATAGAATTTTCTGCAGCTTCGCTTCCGAAAATTCGGGAAATGCTCACGGCAGCCCTTGGCTGCCGCTGCATCCATGCCCCGGATTAGCTAGTTTCCGGACAGAAACTAGCTAATTCCTGTCCCGAAACTCGCCATCCGGGCGAATTTCCTCCAACGCTGCGGCGAAGCAAGTTCGCCTTCATCTTGGTGGTCTCCCACCGCGCTCCCAGGCCCTTGCTTTTTGCTGCGCCCTCTTCCGTACAAGGCTCCGCAAAAAGCGGTCCTGCTTACGCCAGCCGCAAGGCTGGCGCGACAT
>JAPULC010000101.1 GCA_027295305.1 Gammaproteobacteria bacterium | reverse complement strand
GTGGGTCATGCAATCGGAGCGAGCCAGTGCCTCGAGGGAGGCGGGGATGAGCTGATGATGAAAAGGTGGATCCACGAAGATGATGTCGAAGGTGCGCGGGTGACGCGCCTCCACGTAGCGCAAGGCGTCGGTGTGGATGATGCTAAGTCGATTGGCTCCGAGCAGGCTGCGATTCTTGTGCAGGTCCCGTAGCGTACGGTTGTTGCGCTCCACGGCGACCACATCTGAGGCGCCGCGCGAGAGAGCTTCGAAGGACAGTGCGCCAGTGCCGGCAAAGAGGTCGAGGCAATGTGCGTCCCTGATGTCGGCAGCGAGCCAGTTGAACAGCGTCTCGCGGACTCGGTCGAGGGTGGGGCGCAGGCCGTGGGCCCGACTGACGCGGATCTTTCGGCCACGCCAGCTACCGCCGATGATGCGAAGCGTGCCTGAGGGTCGCCCGTGGTTCATGGTTGGTTCTTGACCGGGTTACACTTTCCCGCCGTGGAGGTGATTCTAGTGACACTGGCTAGCGTGTGAATGGTTCCGAGGGCACGTCGAAAGAAGGTGATGAGGCCACCTCGTTGTTCGGGCGCCTGCGCAGCGGGCTCGCCAGAACCAGGGCGGGAATCGGTGGCGGTCTCGCGAATCTGTTACTCGGCGAGAAGGTCGTGGATGAGGAGGCGCTGGAGGAGCTGGAAACCGCGCTTTTGTTGGCGGATGCTGGGGTAGAGACCACGCAAGGCATCATCTCGCGTCTGACGGGTAGGGTGAAGCGGCGTGAGCTTGCCAACGTGGATGCTTTGTTCCAGGCGCTGGCGGCCGAGTTGACCGACATTCTCGCCAAGCACGCTCACGGCTTCAGCGTCGACTCCGAGAACAGACCGTTCGTGGTGTTGGTCGTGGGGGTGAACGGTGTCGGCAAGACCACGTCCATCGGCAAGCTCGCGCATTTGCTCAAGCAGGAGGGCAAGAGCGTGCTTCTTGCGGCCGGCGATACGTTTCGCGCCGCGGCGGTGGAGCAGCTCCAGATCTGGGGCGAACGCAATGGCGTTCCGGTGGTGGCACAGCATGGAAGCGCCGATAGCGCGTCGGTGATCTTCGACGCGATCGAATCCGCTCGTGCCCGAGGCATCGACGTGGTCATCGCGGATACAGCGGGACGCCTTCAGAACAAGGCCAATCTGATGGAGGAGCTGAAGAAAGTCTGCCGCGTGATGGCGAAGCTCGACCCGGATGCCCCGCACGAGGTGTTGCTGGTTCTGGATGCGGGCACGGGACAGAACGCGTTGGTTCAGGCCCGTGATTTCAAGGACATAGTGGGGGTGACCGGCATCGTTATCACGAAGCTCGATGGCACGGCCAAGGGTGGCATGGCGTTCGCAGTCGCGGAACAGACCCAGCTGCCCATCTACTTCATTGGTGTCGGGGAAAGTCTCTTGGACCTGCGGCCGTTTGATCCTGGCGAGTTCGTGCAGGCGCTGCTGGCGCCGGGAGATTAGATGATCCTCCTGCATCGCGTGACGAAACGCTATTCCAACGGGCGCGAGGGGTTGGCGGAGGTCAGCCTGCGCTTCGCCGATGGGTCAATGACGTTTGTTACCGGGCACTCCGGCGCCGGCAAGAGCACTCTGCTGAAGTTGCTTCTGCTGACGGAGTTGCCGACACGTGGGGAGGTCATGGTCGACGGAGTGGACATCACACGCATGCCATCGCGCCGTGTTCCTCTCTATCGGCGCCGTGTTGGCGTCGTGTTTCAGGACCATCACTTGCTCGCGCGACGCAGCGTATTCGATAACGTTGCGCTTCCCCTGCGAGTGGCAGGAATCGACGAAGGTGAGACCGCGCGCCGCGCGCGGGCGGCACTGTCGAGCGTCGGGCTGCTCGGCACCGAAGATCAGCTTCCATCGGCGCTTTCGCTGGGGGAGCAGCAGCGGGTTGGAATTGCCCGGGCGGTGGTGCATCGGCCGGCCCTGCTTCTCGCTGATGAGCCGACTGGAAATCTGGACCCCGGTCTGTCTCGAGACATCATGCGGCTCTTCACGCGGTTCAACCAGCAGATCGGCACCACCGTGATCGTGGCGACCCACGATCTGGAACTGATCTCTGCGTTGGCCTATCCGGTGGTGGAGCTGGAGAAAGGACGGGTGCGCGAGCACGCCGCGTGAGCGAGCGGGGCCCCTATCCCTTCAGCATCCCGCGCCGCGTGTCTGTGGGTCGTCTCGTTCGTCAACAAGCACGGACTGTACGCGAGTCGTTCTCGTACGTGAGCTCTCATCTCACCACCAGCGTCTTGGTGTGGCTGGTGGTCGGGGTGGCCTTGGCGCTTCCGGGGGCCGTCTACCTCATTCGTATCAATCTCGAGGCGGTGAGCGGGGACTGGCATGAGCCTCCGGCGGCGCGTGTCTTTCTCAACAGTGACGCTACGCGGGCGCAAGCGGAGGGGCTCGCACAAGAGCTCGCCACCCTCATGGGGGTGAACGGGGCGACATTGGTGTCTCCGGATGAGGCGTTGGCCGAGCTGGCGGAATACAGCGGTTTGAACCAGGCGTTTCGGGGCTTGCCGGACAATCCGTTGCCCTGGGCGATCGTGCTGGGTCTGGAACGCAGCGACGAGATTGAAGGAATGCTGGCGGAGGTGGAAGCACGCGATGACGTGGACCAGGTGCTGTTCGAGCAGGATTGGGTCGAGCGTTTGAGCGTCGTGACACAGGTGGTGGAGCGGGCCTGGTGGCTGCTCGGTTCGCTCCTGGGGGTTGGGGTTTTGCTGGCGGCTGCCGTCGCCGTGCGACTGGCGCTCGAGGAGCGGTTGGACGAGGTCCTGATCCTCAAGCTGGTGGGGGCGAGCCGTGTGCAAGTGCTCACTCCATTCATGTATCTGGGGCTCTGGTATGGCGCTGTCGGTGGCGTTGCAGCCACCCTTGCCATGGGGTTCTCGCTGATGGCGCTGGATGCCCCCATGGACCGTCTGGCCCAACTCTACGGTCAGGAGATCCACATTCACGGATTCGATGCCACATTCGCTCTTGTGACCGTTGCCGCCGGGGGCACTCTCGGGGTCGCAGGAGCGCTCCTTGCAAGCGTTTGGCGTCTCCGAAAGCTCGATGTCGAGTGAACTTCCCGTATAATTAGCAGTCATAGGACTAGAGTGCTAAAATTGCTGAATCTTGCGGGAGGTTGGCCCAACATGAGCGTTAATCTGCTGTCACTGGACGCGCTGTCCCCTGGACGCGACCTGGGGGCTTATATACAGACCGTGAATGCCATTCCGATTCTTACGCGTGAAGAGGAGCGTGAGCTGGCAGAGCGCTTCTACTACGAGGACGACGTCGAGGCTGCCAGGCGCCTGGTTCTGTCTCATCTCAGGTTCGTCGTGCACGTGGCGCGGCGCTACAGCGGCTATGGACTGGCGCAGGGCGATCTGATTCAGGAAGGCAACGTGGGCTTGATGAAGGCCGTCAAGCGCTTCAACCCGGAGTATGGCGTGCGTCTCGTGTCCTTCGCCGTGCACTGGATCAAGGCCGAGATTCACGAGTTCGTGCTTCGCAACTGGCGCATCGTCAAGGTGGCGACCACCAAGGCCCAACGCAAGCTGTTCTTCAATTTGAGAGGCGCGAAGAAACGCCTCGGCTGGCTATCGGTGGATGAAGCCAACGCGGTTGCCGAAGATCTGGGGGTATCGCCGGAGGCGGTCACGCAGATGGAAGGACGCCTGGCGGCCCACGATGCGGCCTTCGATGGCTATGCCGGTGACGACGATGACGCCGCGATGGCGCCGGCTCAATACCTCGAGGACGCGGATGCCGATCCAGCTCGACTCGTGGCGGAGTCCGATTGGATGCGCACTTCGATGAATCGACTGACCGACGCCATCGACGAGCTCGATCCCCGTAGTCAGGATATTCTGCGGAGTCGATGGATGACCGAAGACAAGGCGACTCTTCACCAGCTCGGTGCGAAGTACGACGTCTCCGCGGAGCGCATTCGTCAGATCGAGAAGAATGCCATGAAGAAGCTTCGCGTCGTCCTGGAATCTTGATAGTTGTCGTCTGGAAACTGCCATCCTTGGCAGTTTCCTTCCACGCGATGCCCAGCCGAGTCGCCATCTGATGACGCCGCTTGACGGGTGACCGCGAGCGGCGTTTTCTATTGCGATGCGTATCTTTCTGCTTTTGTCCGGGGTACTCGGCGCGACCGGGGTATTGGCGGGAGCGTTCGGGGCGCACGCGTTGCGTGAACGGCTCGAGCCCTCGCTTCTTCACACCTGGGAAACGGCAGTTCTCTATCAGCTGGTGCATGCCGTGGCGCTGTTGTTTCTCGCCGTTGGGATTGGCCGGGGTGGCGCCGCCGAGGGTTGGTTGGCCGGCGCCGGCTGGTCGTGGGTGGCAGGCATCGTTTTATTTTCCGGAAGTCTTTATGCGCTTGCCCTCGGAGGCCCGCGCTTGCTCGGCCCCGTCACGCCGCTCGGGGGTGTGGCTTTCGTAGTGGGATGGCTATGCCTGGTCGTGGCATGGACACGCTGAGCTCCGTGATGACTCACACGCGGCCCAATGGATCGCGCAGCATTCGCAGCTACATTCGTCGCCAGGGTCGCATCACCCGCGCGCAGGCAAGGGCGCGAACCGAGCTCTGGGCCCAGTACGGCGTCGAGATCGGGAGCGAGTCGCTGGATGTCGAGTGCATTTTTGGCCGCGACGCACCCCTCGTCGTAGAAGTAGGTTTTGGAATGGGTCACGCTCTCACCGCGATGGCGGCGCGGCACGCCGATTGGAACTTCATCGGCATCGAGGTCTATCGGGCGGGGGTAGGTGCGCTGCTCGCCGGGTTGCACGAGAAGAAGCTCACCAACGTCCGGGTATGCGAGGCCGACGCTGTCGAGGTGTTCGAACGTGCGCTCGCCCCGCAGTCGATATCGACGCTCATGATCTACTTTCCCGATCCCTGGCCCAAGAAACGTCATCACAAGCGGCGCCTCGTGCGTCAGTCGTTTCTGGACCTGGCGGCATCCAGGCTGATTCCGGGAGCACGGTTGCTCATCGCCACTGATTGGACCGAATATGCAACCGAGATGCTCGAGTCCCTCGAGGGGCATCCACAGTTTGTGAATGCAGCAGAGACGGAAGGGTTTGCTCTCCGGCCTGTGGAGCGGCCGACGACCCGTTTCGAAGCGCGAGGGCTCGGACTCGGCCACCCGATCTACGATTTGACGTTCGAGCGCGTTTGAATTTCTTCTAACGCATCTGCGAACGTGATGGCTCCCCCGCTTCGCGCAGCAGCTTGATCAACAGCTCGGCAGCGCGTCCTCGATGACTGTGCGAATTCTTGACTCCTGATTCCAGCTCCGCAGCCGTGGCGCCCAAGCCCTCCACGTAGAACAAAGGATCGTATCCGAAGCCCCCGGCGCCTCGCGGTTTGTCGAGAATCACCCCGTGCCACTCGCCTTCTGCGATCACTGGCGTGGGGTCCTTCTCATCACGTAGGTACACGAGCGTGCAGTGGAACCTGGCGGTGCGGGCCCCGGGTTCGACGTTGGCCAGCGCACAAAGGAGCTTGTGGTTGTTCGCTCGGTCATCCGCGTCCGCGCCGGCATAGCGGGCGGAATGAATACCCGGGGCGTTGCCGAGTGCGTCGACAACGAGACCGGAGTCATCGGCAATGGCCGCCAGCCCTGCGTGCGCCGATGCGTTGCGTGCTTTCAACAGCGCATTCTCGACGAACGTGAGACCGGTCTCTTCGGCCGGCGCGATGCCGAGCTCGCGCTGGGCCACCACGTCGACGCCGAGCGGTGCGAGCAGTCGTTGAAGCTCCGCGAGCTTGCCGCGATTCCCACTTGCCAGCACGACTCGGGCTCTCGCTTCACTCGACATAGAGCTTCTGCTGGAAACGCAGGTGCTGAGGTGCTTGGCCTTGAATGCGGATCTCGATGTCAAACCTGAAAATCTCTTCGTCGGTGTGTAGAAGCATCGCGAGGTAATAGATGGCTTCGTCTTCACGGACCTCTCGAAATCGAAGCTCCGTGACCTGACCGAGCAGGTTGGTGGCGGTGCCGGAGAGGCGCCCGGGAATCGCGGCGGCCATCGCGTCGCCCGCAATGTTCGTATCGCGAAGCGCAATGTTCACGAGAGCCCGGTCGTGCCCACGCACGATGCCGTGCTGCTCTGCGATCTCTGGCTTGATCCGTGTGCTCGCGAGCACCACGTAGTGCGCCTCGATGTCGCCGAAACGCACGAGCTGCTCGGCGTACGCCGCCGAGATCAAACCGAGCGCTGCGATGAAGAGTGCGGGCTGCGTCATCGCCCTAGCCGATAAAACGCAATGGCCCCGAAGAGATTCGGGAAGAGGTTACTCAGCACCCGGCTCTGGTAATTGGTATCCACGACGAAGCGTTCGATGATGTCGCGCCGCTTCTGTCTGCAGAGCGCCTCGAAGTCTGCAAACGTGCAGAGATGGATATTCGGTGTGTCGTACC
>JAPULC010000100.1 GCA_027295305.1 Gammaproteobacteria bacterium | reverse complement strand
GACGCATGCGGCAGCGGAGCGGCCTTTGGGGCGTTAGCGGGGGTTTCAGTGGGAGTAAAATGGCTGGCCGGGTGCGATCTGTTGCTTCACGACAGTGGTGTCGGCAGCCGACGCGGAAGACCCTGAAGCGCACTACGAAAGCGAATCCACAAACAGCAGGCACACAGGTGCGGGTAGGTGAAATTCCGCATGGGGAGCAGGTGTTCCTGAAGTCTCATTGAGGCCGAATACCACGATGTTGTTGTCATCGCGATTTGCGACCAACAGCCAGCGGCCTGACGGATCGAAGCAGAAATTTCTCGGATGTCCGCCGCCGCTGGACACGTGCTCCCGCACGGTTAGAGATCCGTCAGCTTCATCAACGGAACAGACCACCAGAGAGTCGTGGCCGCGGTTGGAGCCGTAGAGGAAGCGTCCGTCGGTGTGGATGTCGGCACAGTGGCTTCGGATTGTTACGCCTTCCGGAAGTGTCCGGACGCGCTGCAGATGAGCCAGGGTTCCCGATTCCCCCTCGAACTCGAACACATCGATCGTGTTGTCCAGCTCATTGATCAGATAGGCGCGCCTCGTCTGTGCGAATGTGATCAGGTGGCGTGGTCCAGAGCCTGCTTCCACTTGCGCCCAAGGTGGATCGTTAGGTTGAAGCAAACCATCGCGCAGCCGATAGCAGAACACGCGATCGAGCCCGAGATCGGGAATCATCACGAGATCGCCTCCAGCCGCCACCACTTGATGGGGATGTGGTTCGCTCTGACGTGCCGGATTCACGCCACTGCCTTCATGTCGGCAGATGTGGCTTGGCGCCTCGGTGACGCCTTCGGGTGAGAGCGGAAACACACACACGCTTGCGCCACCATAGTTCGTGACGACGAGATGCGTCTCACCTACCAGCGCAAGATGACACGGAAGCGCGCCTTCGCTCGGACGTTGGTCTACGCCGATGAGCGCGTCGTCTGCATCGATGGCAAAGGTGGTCACCGCACCGCTCCCGCGATCCTCGAAGTCGGTAGTCTCGTTGACGGCGTAGAGTTTTCGCCGAGCAGCGTTCAGTGCGAGAAAGGACGGATTGTCCGCCGGGTACGATGCATCGACGTCGAGGGTTCCCGATTCCGTGTCGAACATCGCGCGATAGATCCCTTCGGATGGCGTTCCGCGCGTATAAGTTCCGATGTAAAGCCGCTCGCGTGTCACCGATGCGTTCCCACCTGGGCGGTTCCCACCTGGGCTTAGATGCTGTCATGATCTTACTGGGACCCGACGAAGGAGTGATACCCCCGCGCCATCCGGCGCAGTCTTCGAAAAATGGATGAACTTCTGTCGAGAGCCTCGCTGATTCCGTTGGTGACCGTGACCGACGCGCGTCAGGTGCTTCCGTTGGCCGATGCGCTCAGCCGTGGCGGGCTGGATGTCATCGAGATCTCCATGCGCAGCGACGCAGCGCTCGAAGCCATTGAAATCGTGCGCAGAGAACGTCCAAGGATCGTCGTTGGAGCCGGTACGGTTCGCTCGGTGGACGATCTACAGCGCGCAGCCGGGGCGGGTGCATCATTTGTGGTGACCCCCGGGGTCACACCTGAGCTCGCCATGGTCATGCGCGATCTCGAGTTGCCGCTCTTGCCGGGTGCAGCAAGCCCGAGCGAGGTCATGGCGCTGCGCGAGATGGGATTTTTCCTGCAGAAGCTGTTTCCGATTGCGCGCCTCGGCGGAACGCGGTATCTGCAGGATCTGTCGGGACCCTTCCCCGACGTTCGCTTCATACCATCGGGCGGGGTGGGGGCAGATGATGCGTCTGCGTATCTCGCCCTCGACAACGTGTTGGCGGTGAGTGGTTCCTGGATTGCACCGCGCTCGCTCATCGAACGCGAAGCGTGGTCGTCAATAGAATCCCTTGCTCGCGACGCGTCCCTGAGGATACGCGAGAGGAATTCGTCCAACTGATGTTCGTCGCCGATTCATCGATAGGGTATATAGTCTGCTGCCACGCCAGAGGGGAGAGCGCATGAGAACGGTCATCCAGGGCGGCACCGTCATGGACGTGATCGAGGGCGCGGCACTGCGTGCCAATGTCATCCTCGAGGGCGGAAAGATCACCGCGGTGGGCGATGAACAGCCGCAGGAAGGCGATCAGGTGGTGGACGCACAAGGTTGCTATGTGGCGCCTGGCTTCATCGACAGTCACGTTCACATCTTCAGTCACGGCTTGTTTCAAACCACGCGCTTGCCGGCCGATCGAATCGGTGTCCGGCAAGGCGTGGCTGCGCTCCTCGATACGGGATCCGCGGGCGCACTTACCATCGATGCGTTTCCGGAGTATGTGCATGCGACGCAGCGGACCCCGAGTTATGCACTGATCAACATCGGTTCGCCGGGTCTTCCGGGTCTCGGAGGCGGACACGCCTCGCGCCCCGAGCTCTGCTCGCTGTCGGCGACGGTGAAGGCCATCGAACGCCACCCCGATTGGATTCTCGGCGTCAAGGTCCTGGCGTCGGCCTCCCACACCGGGGCGTTTGGTCTCGAAGCCACCAAGCTCGCGCGCAAGGCCGCAGAGCTGACGGGAAGGCCGTTGATGGTGCATGTCGGAAACGCGCCCCCCGTGATCGATGACGTCCTCGAGCTCATGCGACCGGGGGACATCATTACCCATACTTATCACGGCAAGGTCGGAGGCGTGCTCACCCACGGGGACGAGATTCTGCCCGCATTTCGCGACGCGGTTGATCGTGGCGTGGTGGTGGACCTTGGGCACGGGCGCTCTTCGTTTTGTTTTCGCACGTGCGAGAGGGCGCTGGAGCTCGGCATGCCGGTGCACAGCATTTCGAGCGACTTGCACCGGGGGAGCCTGGATTTCCCGGCCGTCTCGCTTGCGCGCACGATGACCAAGATGCGGCTGATCGGCATGAGTCTCATGGACACGGTGAAAGCGGTGACCATCAATCCGGCACACGCGCTCGGCCTCGACGCGAAAGGCTTCGGCAGCCTGGCCGAGGGGAGCCCAGCGCACGTTACGCTCTTCCGAGAGCGCGAAGGGCCGCTCGAGCTCGAGGACGCGGAGCGCGACAAACGTACCGCCGAACGCTGGATCGAGCCCATCAAGGTCTGGATCGCAGGGGAGCCCTTCGAGGTGGATGCTCCGCTGTGAGCAATCCCTATGCCCACTTTAAAGTCCCCACCGTCATCAATGCGGCAGGCAAGCTGACGGCTTTGGGCGGCACGGCGCAAGGGAAGAAGGTCGCCGAAGCTCAAGCCATGGCGGCGCAGAGCCACGTGGATCTCGAATCACTACGTCGTCGCGCGGGTGAGATCATCGCCGGCATCACCGGTGCCGAAGCCGCATCGATCACCACGGGGGCCGCCGCGGGGGTCGCCATCAGCGTAGCCGCTGCGATAACGGGCACGGATGTCGGTCTCGTTCATCGACTCCCGGACTCCGGGGGCTTGGCCAATCGTGTGTTGCTGCAGGCCGGCCATGCAGTGAATTTCGGCGCGCCGGTGGAACAGATGATCCGACTTGGCGGCGGGCAACCGCAGATCGTGGGTTGGGTGAATTCCGTACCGGAAGCATTGCTCGCCTCCGAGTTCGAGCACAGCGAGGACGTGGCGGCGTTTGTCTTCGTGCAGTCTCACCACTGTGTGCAGGAGCGAATGATTGCCCTTCCGCGCTGCATCGAGCTCTGTCACCAGCACGGTGTGCCGGTGCTGTTGGATGCGGCTGCAGAAGAGGATCTCGAGAAGTATGTCGCGCTTGGCGTCGATCTCGTGACTTATTCCGGCGGCAAGGCCCTCGGTGGTCCCACATCGGGGTTCATCGCCGGGCGACGCGAGCTCGTCGAAGCTTGCGAGCTGCAGACGCGCGGCATCGCGCGCACCATGAAGGTGGGCAAAGAGTCCATCGTCGGACTGCTGACTGCGATCGAAGACTACATACAACGCGACCACGCCGCGCAAACCGAACGTCACGTGCTCGTGAACCGATGTCTGGTGGATGCGCTCACGCCGTTTGCAGACACCGCGGATGTTTCTATCAGGGGAGACGAAGCCGGGCGAGCCATCGAGCGAGTTGCGGTTCGCGCGCGCGATGCGAGCTTCGACGTGCGCGATCTCGTAGCGTTCCTTCGGGACGGCAACCCCAGCGTGCGTACGCGCAATCACCATCTGGACGATGGCGTCGTGCTGTTCGATCCGCGAGAGGTCTCCGAAGAGCAGGCGCGAGCCGTGGCGAAACGCCTCGCCGAGTTCTTCGAGCGCACGTCTTAGGGCGATTTGTCCGTGCAGTGGCTGGAGAGAAATTTCATCGTCCGCGCGCGTCGTGGACCCACCGGCCCGGGATTCTCGCCGGACGCGCTCCCCGAGGCCAACCACCTCGAGGCGGTCACTCAAGCCGTTCTGAGCGCGCTCTTTCGTGCCACGACACATCGGGCGGATACGGCCATTCACGTCGTCCTCGAGGGTGCCCCCGACCCACCCAGAACCCTTCGCTTCGGTGGCGATGATCTGGGCTCGCTCGTAGGTCTGGACGAGCGATCCATCGCCGAGGCAACTCGAGAGGCGCTGCGAGCGAGCGTAGGGATCGGGAACGACGAAGAGAGGACGTCCCCGCATGGCGTCGTCATCACGCGAACGTCGTTCGATTCGTTGATAAAACAAGCGTGCGAGCTCGACGGCTTCTATTACCTTCACCGCCGCGGGGAGGACATCCGCGATGTGGTGCCTCAGACCCCCGCGGTATTCGTGCTGAGTGATCATCTGGCGATGCCAAAGAAGTCGGAGCACTACATGAAGCGTTTGGGCGCCAGGCCGCTGTCGGTGGGTCCGAAGCTATTGTTTGCCGCCCAGTGCATCGTGTTGATCCACAACGAGCTCGATCGTTGAGGGGGGCTTCACACGCGCGGGGTTCCGAGCAGTTCGATGGGAAGCTGCTTTACAACCTGGACGTAAAGCCAGGCTTCAGCTTTGGCTGCACCTTTGCCACCGTAAGAAGTGACTCCACGCAGTCGCGCAGGGATTCATCAAACGGGCGGAAGTTGACTGAAGTCACCGAGCGGATTCGGTCGTTGCGCAACTCGCATCCCTCCCATATGGCGCGAAATTCAGCTTCTCGCTCCTTTATCCTGTCCGGGAACGGGTCGGTCACTTCCGGTGTGTCATGACCTAACTCCGGTAACAGCCGGTCGATGCCCGCACAGATGTCCTCCACATTGGGGGTGTCCGTGGACCATGCGATGTATCGCTCGCCGTTCTTCACGTCCACGCTCTCGAGCAGTCCAATGTGACATTCGGCATCGTCGCGGACGTCCACCGTCATCCAAGGCCGATACGCGCCGTTCTGGTGGTACTCTCCCAACAGCATCATCTCGATGTTGTGCTGCCAGGGCCCCATGTCTTTCTGATGCGCAGACTGGATGGGCCCGACGTTGTCGGCGGGGCAGCAGGTGATTGCATCCCAGGTGCCATTGCGTTCGGCCGCGTCGGAGAAGGAGCGCTGGGCGATGATCTTGCCCATCGAGTAACCCTGTCTTTCCGCTGTCCTCCTTGGGTTGTGCTCGTCTGGATAGCGATCCTCGTATAGCACAGGACGCCTCACGAACTCCTGAATGTCCGCTTCGGATATGACTGCGGCGATGCTGGAGGTGACGATGACGCGGCTGACTGTCCCCGACTTGTTGACGCTGTCGATGATGTGGTCGCAGACCATCTTGACGTAGTCCTGGTCGTCGTACTTGCTCACGTGGGACACGTGGCACACGCCGTGGCATCCCGTGAAGATCGCGTCGAAGCACCCCGCGTTGTCCAGATCGGCGGCGTGGAGGGTGAGCCTCCCCGACGCGTATCCGGGCATCTCTTTGAGGAACGTGGTTCTTACGGGATCCTCAACGTCGCGGACGCATGCCCTCACACGGTAACCCTTGTCCAGCAGACGCCGTGTGACCCAGCCTCCGATGAAACCAGCGCTTCCCGTAACTGCGACTGTACCTCCTTTAGGAACCGGGGCCATTTGCGATCTCCCAATGCTTCATGCTCAACACGAGGTGCGTGAGCATAAGCCATGTCAGCCTCGAACTCAGGCTCGATTGCCGATCACTGGCGTTGCGAGTTCGGTCGCCGGACCCCCGCGAGCCGGCGTTGTCGTCTGTGAGATGCTCAGGGATAATCGATGCTGGAAATGAACTGGAGATCCCGATGACCTCGGAGAGCCCGCTACTCGATAGCTTGAATCTCGTCGTTTCAGACATGGAAGAGACCCTGGCGTTCTATCGGTTGCTTGGGGTTGAGATTCCGGAGGAGGGCGTCTGGCGAACGGACACAGGCGCGCATCATGTCGAGGTCAGCATGCCGGGGGGAATCGATCTCGAATTCGACAGTGTCGACCTCGCGAAGCGCTACAACGAAGGTTGGCAGCGGCCGGAAGGTGGAAGCGCAAGCGTGGTGGGGTTCAAAGTGGCTTCCCGGGAGGCGGTCGATGCGTGCTACGCAAGGCTCACTGAAGCCGGCCACACGGGTCTCCAAAAGCCTTACGACGCGTTTTGGGGTGCCCGATACGCGATCGTCGAAGATCCCGACGGAAGGGACATCGGAATCATGAGCCCCTCCGACCCGAACCGCAGGACGAGCCCTCCCGAGGTGTGATGATCGGACATTCAGCTAGTTCCTGTCGGGAAAGACAGTGCGGCCGCCCGGCTGCCGGCGCCTTCCTTTCGCACTGAGATTCCACAACGACCCACTGCGCAGGAGTTCGCCGACACTGTAGAAGAATTCTTCTGGGAGACGAGCTACGTCGCCAAGAATCTCTGGCGAGACGAGCTGTGGCCGTGCGAGATTTGCCGCTGAAGCAAAATGGGGTCCGACCCGGTCTGACCCCATTTTCGCAGACGAGCGCTACATTGCGCCGGTGTCGGTAGACTCACTCACCTCTGTGCACACCCATCCCCATCCCTGGAGTTTTTCCGAGAACTCGGTGGCACGTGCCTCGCAGTAGCCCTCTTCGTTCTGTGCATTCCAGGGAATCTGGGTCATGCCCTCGGTCGGCTTGTCGTACTCGACGTGGCACGGAACCGCGCCTTCGGCTTCGTAGACGACAGTAATCGTTCGCACCAGCCCTTCCAGCTTGCACTCGTAGTTGCCGGCAGACGCCGAAGCCGAGACGAGCATCAGGGCGGAGACGAAGATCAGTGGTTTCATCGATTCATTCCTCATTGGAGCATCCGATTGAGATCGGTCAGTTTTCTCGATGTCATTGAGTAAAGCGCAAATTCCTGCGCGGTGGATCGTTGCGCCTGTTCGATGATGTTACTCCAAGCCGCCGCAAATGCCGTGTTCTCTTCGAGCCAGACGTTGACACAGAGTGAGGCCTCATCATCCGATGTCGTTTTTCTCACGATCCGGGCGCAGATGGAAGCCTGCTGGGTCGTGAGATCGTCGAGAAGCGCGTCGCGTTCCATGGCCTGCCAACGATTCTGGGTCACCATTCGCGAGAGTTGCTCGGTCAGCCAATCGAAGCCGAGGGGCTGGCCGACCTCGACGAACACGCGGGCGGCGAGATCGAGCTTTCCATCTGCTTCTTCCGTGGCTTGTGCCACCGGCAACGCGGCCGCAGCGCAATAGGCGAGGGTGGCGCGCCCGGCGAGGTCACGCGGGACCCCTGCCTCGACGTATCGATCGACCCCGACTCGCCACCTCTCCCGGGTGAGGGGGCCCATCAACATGTCGGGATTTCGATTCAGCACGGCTGCTGCCGGCGCGAAGCGCTCTGCGAGCGTGTGCGCGTCGAGATTGTGACGGCAATGGCGCAGAAGCCAGCGTGTCGCGCGGCGTCCGAGCCGGATGAGCTCGAGCAACATTTCCAGGCAGAGCTCCTCCGAGGCATCCAGCCCCTCGATGTCTGCCCAGAGCGAACGCAATCCGAAAACCTCGGCTTGAGCGTAATAGGCCTGAACGACTTCCAAAGGGGTGGCGCCAACGAACTCGTTGAGGTGAGTGACGAAGGTGATGCCCATATGGTCTACGAGATCATTGGCCACCTGGGTGCAAATGATCTCTCGCGCCAATCGATGCTCGCGCATCGCCGCCGGATAACGATTGACGATGGCATCAGGAAACTCGAGCGCGATCTCGGCGGCGAGGCGCCGATCGCTTTCGATGTCCGTGAGCAGGAGGCTCTCCTTCAAATGCGTCTTTGCATAAGAAAGAAGCACCGAGAGCTCCGGGCGTGTGAGTCCTTCTTCGCGCTGTGCACGCTCGGCGATCTCTTCGTCCGACGGGATACTCTCCAGGACACGATCGAGCCCGCGATCGGTCTCCATGCGCGAGATGAAACGCTGGTACTCCTGCAGCCGCGAAACACAATGGCGTTGCGCAACCGATATCGCCTGCGCTTGGCGGAAATTGTTCTTGAGGACGAGTTCGGCAACCGAGTCCGTCATTTCCTCCAGGAGGTGATTGCGTTGCTTCGTGGTCAGCTCGCCGTCGTCGACCTGCTGGTTCAGAAGAATCTTGATGTTGACTTCGTGGTCCGAAGTGTCGACGCCACCGGAGTTGTCGATGAAGTCGGCGTTGACCGCACCTCCGCGGCGATTGAATTCGATGCGCCCGAGCTGGGTGAGCCCTAGATTGCCGCCTTCTCCGAAAACCTTGCAGCGAAGCTCGCTGGCATCCACCCGAACGTGATCGTTGGCGCGATCGCCTACGTCGGCGTGGGTCTCGTTGCCCGCCTTGACGTAGGTGCCGATGCCGCCGTTCCAGATGAGATCCACGGGGCTCTGGAGAAGCGCCTTGATGAGCTCGTCTGGAGCGAGAGCCTGGGCGTCGATATCGAATCTGACGCGCATCTCCGGGCTGATCGCAATGGACTTCTGAGTTCGCGAGAACACGCCGCCGCCAGAGGAAATGATGCCTTTGCCGTAATCGTCCCAGGTTGAACGCTCCAGGTTGAACAGCCGCTCGCGTTCGCGAAAGGATGCCGCCGCATCGGGACTCGGATCGATGAACACGTGCAGGTGGTTGAACGCCGCAACGAGCTCGATCGAAGCAGAGAGCAACATGCCGTTGCCAAAGACGTCTCCCGACATGTCACCGATTCCAACGACACTCACCGGATCTGTCTGCACGTTGACACCGAGCTCACGAAAGTGACGCTGAACGGAAATCCATGCGCCGCGTGCCGTGATACCCATTTTTTTGTGGTCGTAGCCGTGGCTTCCCCCCGACGCGAACCCATCTCCGAGCCAGAAGCAGTATTCCTCCGCGATGTCGTTTGCGGAGTCCGAGAACGTGGCAGTGCCTTTGTCCGCCGCGACGACCAGATACGGATCGTCCCCGTCCCAGCAGCGAACGTTTGGTGGCTTCTCGATCTGTCCCTCGACGATGTTGTCGGTGACATCGAGAAGCCCACGAATGAAGAGCCGATAGCATTCCAGACCTTCGACTTGCACCTCCGAGCGGCTGAGATCCGCGAGCACGCGTTTCACCACGAATCCGCCCTTGGCGCCCGTGGGCACGATGACGGAGTTTTTCACTACCTGCGCTTTCACCAGCCCCAGAACTTCCGTGCGGAAATCCTCGTGTCGATCCGACCAGCGCAATCCCCCACGCGCGATCTTGCCGTTTCGAAGGTGAACGCCTTCGACGCGTGGCGAGTAAACGAAGATCTCGTAGGCTGGTTTCGGGGGTGGCAGATCGGGAATGTCGTGAGTCGAGAGCTTGATCGAGATGTAGCTTTTCTGTTCGCTGGTGGCGTCATCGGTTTGAAAATAATTTGTGCGCAGCGTGACATCGATGAGCTCGAGATAGCGCCGAAGTATTCGATCCTCGTTCAAAAGCTCTACTGCATCCAGGGCTGCTTTCAGGTCGTCCTCTGCCGGCGATTCGTTGGCAGGGTCGAAACGTCTGTAGAAGCGCTGCACCAGGGCCCGGGCGATGTGATGGTGATTGACGAGCGTGTCGGCAATGAATTGTTGACTGAAGCCGAAGCGGATCTGCTTCATGTAGCGCGCGTAGGTACGTAGCAGTGCCACCTGCTTCCAGTCGAGATCTGCCGCCAGGATCAGTCGGTTGAAGCTGTCGTTCTCTACCTGGCCGAACCACGTGAGCACGAAAGCGTCCTCGAAGCGATCGCCGATCTCGGCGAGATCCAGGGGCGTGTCGTATTGGAGCTCGAAGTCCTGGACCGAAAGTACGGTGCCGCCCCCGCAAACGACGCGGTAGGGATGCTCTTCGATCACGTGAAACCCGAGATTCTCCAGCGTCGGCATGATGGTGGACAGCTCGAGAGATTCCCCTTTGTGAAATATCTTCAGGTGAAGGTGGGACGGCGCAATCTCCGGCGGACGGTAGAAGCGGATCGCGAGATCGTGCTGCTCGCTGAGTCGTTCCAGGTGGCCGACGTCGTAAACTGCGATGCGCACGCTGAACGCTTCGCGATAGGCCAGGGGGAACGCCTGAAGATAGACGCGTGCAAATCGGCGCCCGCGTTCCTCGCCGAATTGCTGCACCAGCGCGTCGTGAAAGTCCTGACTCCAGTCGCGTGTGAGATCGATGATCTTCGCCTCGAGCTCGCGGCGATCGAATTGCGGCCGCCGATCCGGGTCCACCCGAAGGATGAATTGTGTGCGCACGAGAATGCTTTCACTGAAATAGGAGTTGAACTCCACGTCGATGGCATCAAATGCCTGGCACAGGAGATCCTGGATAGATACTCGCAGGCTCGTGTTGTAAATCTCGCGCGGCATGTAAACGAGGCACACATAGAAGAGCCCATATCGATCCTCGCGCACGAAGAGTCGAATCTTGTGCCGCTCGTGGATACGGGTGATGCCCACCGCTGTCTCTAAGAGCTCGTCTTCGCGACTCTGAAAGAGCTCGTCGCGCGGATAGGTCGCGAGCACCTGCATCAAGACCTTCCCGTCGAACCCGGCAGGATCGAGCTCGGAGCGCTCCACGATCCGCTGGACCTTCTTTTCCAGCACGGGAATTCTGTCGGGCCTTTCGGTGTACACGAGCGAGGTGTACAGGCCCAGGATTCCGCGCTCGCCGATGACGTTGCCCTCCTCGTCGAAGCGCTTCACGGCGATATAGTCGGGGTAGGCAGGGCGATGGACCTGTGAGCGGGTTCCGGATTTCGAGAATGCGAGCACAGTCGGTTCCAGCAGAAAGTCGCGTGCGCTCTCGGTGAACGATGCAATGCTTCGCGTGGACGCGGGGCGTCGTCCGCGCAGCATGCCAAGCTCGCTTCCCTTGACCTGCTTCACCTGACCTTCGATCTCGAACTCTCGGTAGCCGAGAAACGTGAAGTTGTTGTCGAGCAGCCAGCGCAGAAAGGCGGCGGCCTCAGCGGCATCGCTTCGCTCCATGGTCGCGACCTCTTCCGCCAACGACTTCACGCGCTCGCGCATCGTCCGAAAGTCTGCCACCACCAACCTCACATCGGTCAGTATCTCCGAGAGCCTTTTCTTGAGATCTTTGAGCTGTCCATGGTCGAGGCGATCCACTTCCGCGTAGATCAATACTTCCCGCTTGGCGTCGGGGGACTTCGAAAACGCGACCAATCGGCCATGCTCGTCGCGCTCGGTCGTGAAGATCACATTTTGCAGATGATGGGTCTGAAGTGTCTGGTGCGAGAGCTCCATCAACACCGAGTCGGTGATGAACGCCATGTCGCGGTGGGCGATCTGGACCACCGTGTGGGAGGTTTCCCAGCCGTCGCGTTCATAGTTGGGATTGCTGACGACGATGTTTGGCGTCTCGGGGTCGCTCCCCGACAGGAGCTGCCAGCATGCGAGGGTAATTCCCGTGGCGTCCTCACTCTGGTGCGCCACGAGATCGTCCTGAGGGACGCGGGCCCAGAACTGTCGGGTGAACTCCTTCAGAAGCCGGGTATCCTGGCCAGCGAGGCGTCGATCGATTTCCGCCTCGATCAGGTCCACGAAATCCGTCTTGCGGTTCACGCCACCCCTCCGTGAGAAATCCAAGCCAGCCGGCCTCGGAGCTGGCGTAACAAGTTCCGTTCGGCGGTCATTTGAACGAAAGCGACAGGGTTCTGCAATTATGACAATGGTAGTGGACTGGGATTCCCACGTGAGGCCGGCTAACGGGCGCACAGCGTAAACGGGTGCTTGCTCCCAGGCCGATTCCGTGGTGTCTTTGCGTCCTTCGACGATGCGACTGTCTCAGGGGAGCAGGATTTGTCTCAGCCACGAGTGGAAAAACGGCGGATCTTCTGGTTCTACGGATCGGCCGCGATGGCTTATGGCATCAAGAACAATGCGTTCAGCTATCTGCTGCTCATCTACGCCAACCAAGTCCTCGGGATACCGGGGTATCTTGCGTCCCTCGCGCTTGCACGGGGGGGTAATTTGAACGAAGTCAGCAGGGTTCTGCAATTATGACAATGGTAGTGGACTGCGACTCCCACGTGATGGAGCCGCCCGATCTCTGGAAGGAGTATCTCGAGCCACGTTACCGTGATCGTGCCATCCGGATAGAGACGGAGGATGGCGTGGAGAAGCTGATCATCGGTGAGCAGGTGGTGCTCCAGGGGGTGCTGGCAGGGCTTGGCGGCGCGCACGTGGAGCGGGAGAAGCTGTTCGGCGGCGGGCTCGGCTACATGGACGGATGCCCGCCGGCCAGCTATGACCCTGCCGAGCGCGTGAAGATGTTGGACGAGTGGGGCGTGGATGTGGGGGTGATGTTCCCCACTATCGGCATTCTTCCGTTTCCCACCGACGATCACGACCTCGCCTCCGCGTATTGCCGGGCGTACAACCGTTGGCAGGCGGACTTTGTTGCCGGTGCTCCCGGGCGTGTGGCGCCGATTGCAGTGGTCAACTGGCACGACGTGGACGTCGCCGCCGAGGAGCTCGACTGGTGCCTTGCCCGGGGATTTCGCGGACTCTTCGTGCCGCCGGAGATCATCGATGGGAAGCGTCCCGGTCAGGACGCGTTCGATCCGCTCTGGGCTCGCCTCGAAGAGGCCGATGTCCCGGGTTGTCTGCACGTGATCGTGCGCTTCGACGGCACCGCGTTTCAGGAGTGGGGCCGCACGCGTCCCGGCCCTGTGTTCAGCTTTGGCCTCGGAGGCACGGGTCAGCTGATTCCGGGGATGGCGAGCCTTGTCGTGGACGGCGTCATGGAGCGCTTTCCGCGCATCAAGGTGGTGTCGGTGGAGGCGGGTTGCGGATATGCGGCGTATCTCATGGACCGATTAGACGAGAAGGTGCAGTTCTTTCGCCATGCGCAGTCGTTCTCCATGCTCCCTTCGGAATACATTCAAAGAAACTGCTACTTCGTGGCAGAGCCTGAAGAGCGCACCATAGGCGCCATGTTGGATCTCGTGGGCGAGGACAGGATTTTGTGGGGAAGCGACTTTCCGCACATCGACTCCACCCTCGAAGCGCCGAATCTCATTCGCAAGTCGGTGGCGGGGTTGAGTGAAGCGCGCCAGGCACGGGTTCTCGGGGAGAATGCGCGCCAAGTGTTCTGTTTGGGGGATTGATGATGGCCGTTCAGCGTTGGGGCGTTGGGAGCTCATCGGTCTTCCGGGTGGAGGAACTTCTGGGGCAGCTCTTCGAGACCCGCCGCTTCTTTGCCGACTACGATGCGGAGATCGTGGAGTCGCTGCGCGAGTGGGCCGGTCCGAATCATCTATCCCCGGAAGGGAACATCATTTCCAGCATTCACTCATGGCTGATCGAGATCGATGGCAAGCGGGTATTGGTGGATGGTTGCGTCGGCGACGCCAAGGACCGCATGCCGTTTCGTGACTGGCACGAGATGCGCACCTCCTGGCTCGACAATCTGCACGCCGCAGGTTGCACCCCGGACGAGGTGGATTTCGTCATGTGCACACACCTGCATGTGGATCACGTGGGTTGGAACACGCGTCTCGAGAACGGACGCTGGGTGCCGACGTTTCCGAACGCGCGCTATCTGTTCTCCACGACGGAATACGAGTACTGGAAAGGACAGCGCGCCGAGGAGCACACCGCCGGCTTCGAGGTGGTGGGGGACAAGGTCTTCGACGACAGCGTGTTGCCGGTGGTGGAGGCGGGACTCGTCGATCTGGTGGACGGCGAGCACGACATCCTCGACGGCTTGCACATCGAACCTGCGCCAGGCCACACGCCGGGCAGCATCACTCTCGAGCTTCACACTGCGGGTGAACGCGCGCTGTTCACGGGGGACATCATGCATCACCCGATTCAGATCCGGCTTCCGGATTGGAACAGCGCGTTCTGCGAGCTTCCCGATGAGGCGCGCGCCACGCGACGCCGGGTGCTGGAGCACTGTGCTGACACCGGAGCGCTTCTCATGCCGGCACACTTCGGGTGGCCCCATGCGGGGACCATCCGCCGCGAGGGGGACACGTTTGCGGTGGACTACGTGGAGCCGAACGCGTTGTCGTAGACCGAAAGCGTCGGCCCCCCGCCCGTGTGGATGAAGACCACGTCCGAGTCGGCGTCGAACGTGCCCTGTCTCACGCGATCGATCAGTCCCGACATGCCTTTACCCGAATAGACGGGATCCAGAAGAATGCCCTCGGTGCGCGCGAGCAACTCGATCGCAGCGCGGCCCTCCGCGGTGGGAATGCCGTAATCCTCGCCCATGTATTCGTGTAAGACGTGCACGGAGTCTGCGCCTACGGGCGGGGCGTCGAGGAGCGCACCCGTCTCGTTCGACAGAGCGCGGATGGAGCCTTCGAGGGCCGCCCCATCGGCTTCGGAGACATTGATGCCGATCACTTTGTGATTGGATCCGGTAGCCGAGAACCCCGCGAGCAAACCCGCCTGGGTACCGGTGGACGAAGTGGCGTGCATCACTGCAGCGACATTCAGGTCGTTGACACGGAAGTCATGATCGAGCTCCTCGGCGCAGCGCGCATACCCAAGGGCACCGACGGGCGAAGAGCCGCCCGTGGGGATGACGTACAACTGTCGCCCGTTTTCCTGCGCCTCGCGCTGCAGCGTTCCAAGTATTTCCTGCGACTCTGCAGGGTCGTTGGCGATGCGGACATCCGCGCCGAGCACACGATCCAAAAGCAGATTGCCCCCGCTCTCGTAGGTCGTCGATTGCCAGCGAACCCGCCGCGTCAGAATCAGAACACACGAAAACCCCGCCTTGGCTGCAGCGGCGGCGGTCTGTCGGGCGTGATTCGATTGCAGCGCCCCGAACGTGACCAGCGTATCCGCCCCTTCGGCGCGCGCTGCGGCAACCAGATACTCGAGCTTGCGGGTCTTGTTGCCGCCGCCGGCGAGGCCGGTGCAGTCATCGCGCTTCATCCAGATGCGGGGACCGCCGAGGTGGGCGCTGAAGCGTTGAAGGAACTCCAGGGGTGTTGGCAGGTGGGCTAGGCGCTCGCGATGAATCAGGTCGGTGATCATGGTTCCTCGGTGAACATCAACGCTCGGTCGTCCTTTGCGGGATTCCTCCGTAGGAGCGGCGTCCCGCCGCGATTCTATCGCTCTGGCAAGAGGCTCCAATCGCGGCTGGAAGCCGCTCCTACGAAGCTTCGAGCGACCGAAAGCCGTAGCTACAAGGAATCGACAGGTGCCCAGAAAACCCTATTGTGCACCGGTAGTGTCATAATCGCGCGCCATGTTGAAGCGTGGTCAGGCACAACCCCTCGGAGCGAAAGCGCTACGAGAGTATCGCGACTTTGCGGGGGAGGTGGCACGCGAAGCGGGTGCCGCCACGCTCGCCTATTTCCGCTCTCACGATACCCAGGTCGATAACAAACAGGTCGAGACGGGTGGGTACGATCCGGTGACCCTCGCCGACCGTGAAGCCGAGTCGATCATTCGCGCGCGCATCGAGAAGGTCTATCCGGATCACGGGATTCTCGGGGAGGAACACGGCCACGAGGACGGACAAGGTCTCACCTGGGTGATCGATCCCATCGACGGCACCCGCAGCTTTATTGCAGGCCTTCTACATTGGGGGGTGCTGGTGGCGCTCTTCGATGGGGAGCGCGCGCGCATCGGCGCGGCATACCAACCGTTCACCGAAGAGCTGTTCCTGGGGAACGGCAACGAGGCGAGCTGGCAGCGCGGCGGCCAGCAACGCCGAATTGCCACGCGCCGCTGTCCGTCACTGACGGATGCGTTGCTGTGCACCACCGATCCGACGACGATGTTCAAGACGCGCCCGGAGCTCGATGCGTTTCGGCGTGTTCGCGCCGTGACGCGCCTCGATCGTCTCGGTGGCGATTGTTACAACTACTGTGTGCTTGCCATGGGCCTGGTCGATCTCGTCATCGAGGCGTGCATCAAGCCTTACGACATCCAGGCGCTGATCCCCATCATCGAAGGCGCGGGGGGTGTCATCACGACCTGGTCGGGAAATGAGGCCAGCATGGGTGGTCAAATCGTCGCGTCGGGGGATCCGCGGCTCCACGAGCTGGTGTTGAAGATTCTTGCGCCAGCCGCCGACGATGGAGCGCCGGCAGCTGATGGACCGCCGGCGGCCGATGGAGTGCCGGTATGAAGCTCGAAGGCGTGCGGGTGCTGGATCTCACACAGTTCCTTCCCGGTCCGTTTCTGACGCAGATGATGGCCGACCACGGCGCCGACGTGGTGAAGGTGGAGCATCCGAAAAATCCCGAGCCGACGCGCGCCATCGGACCCGAGCGCGACGGGACGAGCGTCTATTTCGCGGCCACGCAGCGGGGGAAAAGGAGTCTCACCCTCGATCTGAAGAGCGATGACGGCCGCGAGATATTCATGAAGCTCGCCGCCGCGAGCGATGTAGTGGTGGAGTCCTTTCGCCCGGGGGTGGTGAAGCGTCTGGCGGTCGACTACGAGGCGGTGCGCGCCGTCAAGGACGACATCGTCTATGCGTCCATCTCCGCGTTTGGTCAGGAAGGTCCGCTCAAGGGAAGGCCCGCCCATGATCTCGCCGTATCTGCGTTGAGCGGCGTGCTGGCAAACAGTCGCGCTCAGAACGGAGAGCCGGTGATTCCCGGACTCGTTGCTGCGGACATGTTGTCCGCGACCCTTGCGCTGGGCGCAATTGCGATGGCGCTCTTTCGGCGCGAACGCACTGGGGAGGGCGACTATGTCGATCTCGCCATGATGGACAGCTTGCTTGCGGCATCGGCCAACAATGTCGGTCCCGTTTTTGCCGAAGGCAGGGCACCACGCAGTGGCCACGAGCGACTGCTCGGGGGCTCGGCCATGTATCAGATCTACGAGACTGCCGATGGCGCGTACGTGGTGCTGGGAGGCACCGAGGCCAAGTTCGCTCGGAATCTGTTTCGAGCGCTGGAGCGCGAAGATCTGGCGGAGATCTGCGAGCGGGCTCCCGGCGCCGAGCAGAGCAAGGCGGTGGAGTTTCTGCGGGAAACGTTCAAGACGCGCACTCAGGCCGAGTGGGTGGAGTGGTTTCAATCTGTCGACGTTTGCTTCGCGCCGGTGAACGATCTGCGTCAGGGCTTCGACCATCCCCAGGCGCGAGTGCGCGAGATGCTCTTCGAGGACGAGCATGGGCACGAGCACATCGGTGTGCCGATCAAGTTTGCCCGGGAACCGGCGCAGGTGCGTTTCCACGCGCCAGGCCACGGTGAACATACCGATGAAATTCTTCGGGATCTCGCCTATACATCCTCACAGATCGCTGATCTGCGCCAGGCCGGCATCGTCTGACACACGCGTCTCATCGAAGGAGAGGGCATTTCGGGGCGTGGGGCATTAGATCAGGCATGGATCGGGCAGTCAGCCGAATCGCTGGAGCATCCGTGGTATAACGTTCCGATTGGCCTTCGCACGACAATAAAGACACTAACCCAGGGTCGAACCATGGCAGATAAACCGTTCAATCATGCAGCCGTGCTCGGTAGCGGGATGGCGGGTCTCGTGACCGCTCGAGTCCTTTCCGAGTTCTTCGACAGAGTGACCCTCTTCGAGAAAGATTCAGTCCCTGCATCGCCCGACTTCCGTCCGGGCGTTCCGCAGGGTCGACATTTCCATGCGCTCATCCCCGGCGGCCTCGAGATCATGTCCCGGCTCCTGCCGGGGATCATGGAGGACTTGAGAGCGGCGGGATCGTTGCTGCCTGGCCCCGATCAGTTCTACTTCTTCATGCCCCAGGGGAAGTCATACGCCTTGGGACAGTACGTGCCCGAACCGCAGAAGGACACGGGAGAGCGGCGGATGTACGTGCAGACCAGAGGACTGTTGGAGCACTGCGTGCGCTCGCGCGTCGAGGCGATTGAAAACGTCGAGGCGCGATATGAAACGACGATCAGGGAAGTGTTGGCCACAGACTCTCGTGTGACGGGTGTGATCGTCGACGGAAGCGGCGAAGAGGTCGAGGCGGATCTGGTGGTCGATGCTCTGGGGCGGGGTGGCAGGTCGCTGCAATGGCTGGACAAGATGGGCTATGCGCGGCCGGATGAGGATGTGGTGAATTGTGATTTCGCCTACACCAGCGTCTTTATGAAGCCCAATGATCCGGATCTCTTTACCGACGTTGGGTTCTTTGTGTTGCCGGGCCCAGATGGCGAGCACACTACCCGTGGCGCGGCATTGGTGCGAATGGAGAAGGGCTTGTGGCTCGCC
>JAPULC010000010.1 GCA_027295305.1 Gammaproteobacteria bacterium | reverse complement strand
GGGCCCATCGGGGGCTTGAACCAATATTTTCGACTAACGATAGAACCCGCGTGTCATACTCAGGGGCATACGCGACACGAAATACGGGGGTCATCCAATGGCCGAGAGTGACAGCGAAGCGGCTATCGATGCATCGAGAGCGGATCGTAAGGTGGATTTGATCGGGGGCATCATCGTGGTCTCCATGCTCGTCGTGGCATTGGTGTTCTTCATCAGCGGATAGGAAGAAATTCGCCCGGATGGCGAATTTCTGAACGAGAACGAAGATCCGGGACAGGGATGTCGCGCCAGCCTTGCGGCTGGCGTAAGCAGGACCGCTTTTTGCGGAGCTTTTTGCGGAAGAACGCGCAGCAAAAAGAAAGGGCCTGGGAGCGAAGGCGAACTTGGTTCGCCGCAGCGTGAGAAGCAAATTCGCCCGGACGGCGAATTTCTGGACATATTAGGAAGCTCAACGACGGGTTGGGAACAGCAGTCCCAGGCGCATTGCCAACAGAAGATTGCCGTCCGAACGGATGCGCCCTTGCATGAATGCCTGCATGGCATCAATGGGGCCTGCGATGACGTCGCGTGCGGTGTCGAGCCGGTCGAACATCAGCGTGATGGAGGGATGCGCGTGCTCTCCGGCATGCACCTCCAGGGTGCCGCGCTCGATGATCAGGTGATAGCCCTCGGCATCACCGAACTCGAACTGATAAACCACCTCGAGGCCTCTCGCCGCGGCGGGATCGAACGCGCTCCGCAGGCGCTTGCGAATCTCCTCGATGTCGGGTTTCGGCAAATCCTGCGCTCCTGAGCTGCTGCGGGAGATGGTAGCAGGGCGACCCCCGTGTAGACGTGGCCCGGCGACTGACATTAATCTAGCGAAAATCGTCGTTGCTCGAGCGCGTGTATGGATTTTCTGGCGGAGTACGGACTCTTTCTCGCCGAGACGGTGACCGTGACGGTGGCAATTGTCATCGTGGTCGTGATCATTGCGGCAAACACCAGCCGTGGACGTCAACCTGACGAGGGGCACCTCGAGGTCCGCTGCCTGAACGATCAGTTGGACCATCAGCGCGATACCTTGGAAGCGGCGGTGTTGGGCAAAAAAGCGTCTCGTCGCCAATACAAGGCGCGCGCGCGCGAGCGTAAGAAGTCGCACGGGACGCTTCGCCGGGTCTATGTGCTGAATTTCGAGGGGGATTTGCAGGCGAGCGCCACCGATCGGTTGCGCCACGAGGTGACATCGGTGTTGTCGGTAGCACGCGAAGAGGACGAGGTGGTGTTGCGCCTCGAGAGCGCGGGGGGTGTGGTGCACGGATACGGACTCGCCGCATCCCAGCTCCAGCGTATCAAGGAACACGGCATCAGCCTCACGGTGGCCGTGGACAAGGTCGCTGCCAGCGGAGGCTACCTCGTGGCGTGCCTTGCAGATAAGCTGATTTCGTCGCCTTTCGCGGTGCTGGGTTCCATCGGTGTCATGGCCGAGGTGCCGAACGTTCATCGTCTGCTCAAGAAATACGATGTGGACGTGGAGTTGCTCACCGCCGGTGAGTTCAAACGCACGTTGACGGTCTTCGGAGAAAACACGAAAGAGGGGCGTGAGAAGTTCATCGAGGAGTTGGAGGACGTACACAAGCTGTTCAAGGAACACGTGGCACGCCACCGGCCGGTGGTGGATATCGAGGCGGTGTCCACGGGGGAGAGCTGGTATGGTCCGCGGGCGCTCGACCGCAAGCTGTCCGATGAGCTCGCGACCAGCGACGCGTATCTCGCGAAGTGTTGCGAAGATGCAGAGGTCTACGAGGTCCGGTGGGCGATCCGCAGGTCATCCATCGAGCGGTTGAGGCAACGTTTTGTCGCGCTCCTGGGTCAGCATCGGCTGGGGGATTATGTGAATTCCGATCTTTGGAGAGGGTTTTGGAGAGTGTAATGACGGCGTTCAGGGCTTTATTGATTGAAAAGACCGACGATGGCTTCACCCGCAACGTGGTCGAGCGAACGTTGGATGATTTGCCCGAGGGCGAGGTCACCATCGAGGTCAAATATTCGTCTCTGAACTACAAGGATGGCTTGTCAGCTACTGGCAACCCAGGAGTGACCAGGAACTTTCCTCATACACCAGGGATCGATGCCGCGGGGGTCGTGAGCGCCTCATCGGTGAACGAGTTCAAAGCGGGCGACGAGGTGGTGGTGATCGGCTTCGATCTCGGAATGAATACGCCAGGGGGATTCGGCGGGTGCATCAGAGTCCCGGCTGCCTGGGTGGTTGCCCGTCCGGACGGCCTGTCGCTCGAAGAGAGCATGATCCTCGGGACGGCAGGATTCACGGCGGCGCTCTCGGTATCCAAGCTCGAGCACATGGGAATGACCCCTCACAGTGGGCCCGTGCTCGTGACGGGTGCGACGGGCGGGGTGGGCTCCGTGGCGGTGGCCCTGCTCGGCAAGCTCGGCTACGAAGTGACCGCAGCCACGGGTAAGGCCGATAAGGCCGACTTCCTGAAGGCACTGGGGGCAACGGAGATCGTCGATCGCGAGGCACTGCACGAAGGCACAGAGCGGGCGCTCCTTCGCGAGCATTGGGGTGGCGTTGTCGACTCGGTGGGTGGGGAGATCCTGTACAACGCCGTCAAGGCGCTGCGCTATGGCTGCAGCGCAACCTGCTGCGGTTTGGTGAGCTCCTCGGACATTCCCGCCACGGTGCTTCCTTTCATCCTTCGCAGCGTCAATCTTCTCGGTGTGGATTCAGTTGAGCTGCCACTGCCACAGAAGAAGGAAACGTGGAGTCGCCTCGCGACAGACTGGAAGCTCGACAACCTAACCGAACTCAAGACGACGTTGACCCTCGACACGTTGTCCGAGGCCATCGATCAGATCCTGGCAGGTAACATGGTCGGGCGCGGGGTGGTGGATCTATCAGTCTCGTCGTAACCGATCGGACAGGGCAATCGGTGTCGGATACCGAAATACGACGAGATACGACGACACCAGAAACGTGAGAATCGCGGTTGCCTGGATAAGATAGGACGCCTCGAGGCTGATGATCGCCCCACTTGCTGCGAGGTAGGCCGTCAGCAAGGAGAACTCGCTGATCTGACCGAGGCGAAAGCCGACCTCCCAGGATTGCGCCTGACTTTCCTGCTGTGACGCCAACAGAAAACGAAAGATCACGGGCTTCAGCACCAGCATGGCCAGTGCCAGGATCAATGCCGGCGCGGCAATCGCCGGCAGCACCCCGGTGTCGAAACCTGCACCGATGGAAAAGAAGAAGAGGATCAGGAAGAAGTCTCGCAGCGGTCGCAGGCTCTCGGCGATGTATTGCGAAATCGGGCTGGTGGCAAGGGCGACGCCGCCGATGAACGCGCCGATCTCGAGGGACAGGCCGACGAACTGGGCGAGTTCCGCGAACCCGAGGCACCATCCGATGGCAACCAGAAAAATGAACTCGTGAAACACGTCGAACTTTGCCATCAGCTTGAGCAGCACGAACCGTACGAACACGAATGCAAAGCCGACGAGCAGCGGCAGCGAAACGAGTACCTGCAGTAGCTGCAGTCCCTGCTGTTCGGCGTCCACGTCTTTCCAGCCGATGACGATCAGTAACACGATGGCGATCAGATCCTGAAACAGCAGCAGGCTCACCACCAGTTCCCCGGTGTGGCGATGGTGAAGGACGGTGGTGGGCAGCAACTTGATACCGATGATGGTGCTCGAGAACATCATCGCTGCCCCGATGATCAGTGACTCGATCATCGTGTATCCAAAAGCCACCCCCAGCCCGAATCCCGTGACAAGAAAAGCAACAGAGCTGAGAAAACCTACCAGCAAAGCCTCGCGAAGGGATTGGGCAAGATTCCTGGGCTGCATGTCGAGGCCGAGCAGGAATAGCAGAAAGATGATTCCGATTTCCGCGATTTCCCTCAGCAGGGTCGGATCAGTGACCCATGCGACGCCATAAGGGCCCAGCAACGCGCCCAGGACGATGTACGCGACGAGCAACGGCTGGCGCGTGAATAGCGCCAGAGTCGCAAGCACCGCAGCACCGGTGAAGATTAGAAAGAAGGTAGTGACGAGATCGGGCGAATGCATGCCTGCCTCAGCGCCGGAACCCTGGGGTCTAGTTTCGCTGTTTGCGGCGGTAAAGTGGAGCGGGTTCTACGACGGAGCCTTGATAGTAGTCGCTCATCACGACCAGGCTATCGATTGCGCGCCTGGCATCTTCGTCGCTCGACATCTGATAGGAATCGAAACCGCAGCGCCGCATATAGCTCAGCCAGTCACGCCTGATGTCGCCGATCGCCCGCAGCTCTCCCTCGAATCCAAAGCGGGTGCGCAGCAGCACCGCGCTCGATAATCCTCTGCCGTCGGCGAAGCTCGGAAAGTTGATGGCGATCAGCCTGAAGTGCTGGATGTCGTCTGCGATGTCTTCGGCTTCCTCGTCAGCGTCCAGCCAAATTGCGATGGACCCTTTGCGTTTGCGTAACGCGTCGGCGTTCGACTTCCACATGGACAGAGGCACGATGATGTCGCCCTTCGGAAGGTCGGTGATCGGAGTTTCTCGGTCGGTGACGAGCTGCCACGCGTCCTCGATGACCTCGGATCCCTTAATCAGACTTGGCATACAGACGTTCTTTGAACGGTGCGATTCCCAGGCGCCGGAAGCAGCTCAGGAACGGCTCCTCAGAAACACGATTTGCCAGGTAGACCTCGATGATCTGCTCGATCACGCCAGGTACCTGGGCGCGTGAAAATGACGGGCCGACGATCTGGGAAATGGATGCATCGGCCCCCGCGTTGCCGCCCAGCGAGATCTGATACCACTCTTCGCCCTTCTTATCGACCCCGAGGATGCCGATGTGTCCTACATGATGATGGCCACACGCGTTCATGCACCCGGAAATATTGATGTCCAGTTCGCCGATGTCGTAGACGTAGTCGAGATCCGAGAAAGTACGCTGCAGCGCCTCGGCGATGGGAATGGACTTGGCGTTGGCCAGCGCACAGAAATCGCCGCCCGGGCAGCAGATAATGTCGTTGATCGTGCCTACGTTGGCGGTGGCGAGTCTACTAAGCGTTGCGAACTGCCAGAGACGAAACAGGTCCCGTTTGGGTACATCGGGGAGAACGAGGTTCTGCTCGTGGCTCACCCGGATCTCGCCAAAGCCGAATTCCTCTGACCAGTCCGCCACGGTATCCATCTGGACATCGCTCGCGTCCCCGGGTGGGGTCCCGGTGGGCTTCAGGGAGAGCGTAACGATGGCGTAACCCGGCACTTTGTGGAGGTGCACGTTGTGGTTGAGCCAGGCATCGAACGCTCGGTGCTCGAAGCGTCGTTGCCTGAGTTGGTCGTCGTCGTCGACGAGCTCCTCGTAGGCGTGCGAGGTGAATCCCGACTTCACGCGATCGATCTCTTCGCGCGTGAGCGTGCTCGCGCCATCCTTGAGATGAACCCACTCGGCATCCACCTTCTCTTTGAATCCCTCGGGTGACATGGCGCGGACGAGGATCTTGATGCGCGCCTTGTATTTGTTGTCACGCCGACCGTAGCGGTTATAGACCCTGAGAATCGCCTCCAGATAACTCAGCAGATGCTTCTCGGGCAGGCGTTCGCGAATGAGACTCGCGATCACGGGGGTGCGACCAAGTCCGCCTCCCACCTTGATGTCGAACAAGGTCTGCCCATCCTCGACACCCGCCACGTCGATCCCGATGTCGTGCACGTTCGACGCAGCGCGATCGGTGGGGGATCCATTCACGGCAATCTTGAACTTGCGCGGCAGCCAGTCGAATTCGGGGTGTCCGGTGGACCACTGGCGGATCAGCTCGCAGTACGGCCGTGCATCGGCGATCTCGTCAGCCGCCACACCAGAGAACTCTTCGGCGGTCACATTGCGAATGCAGTTTCCGCTCGTTTGAATGGCGTGCATCTGGACCTTTGCCAGGTCCTCGAGGATGTCCGGTGTCTCCTCCAGAAGGGGCCAGTTGAATTGAATATTCTGTCGCGTGGAGAAGTGGCCATAGCCCTTGTCGTAGTGTCGCGCGATGTACGCGAGCATCCGCATCTGCCGCGCGTCGAGGGTGCCGTACGGAATCGCCACGCGCAGCATCGGCGCCAGGCGCTGCACGTAGAGTCCGTTTCGTAGACGCAGGTGAAGGAACTCGTCATCGGTGAGGTCGCCGGCCAGAAAACGCTGTGTCTGCTCGCGATAATGCCGCACACGGTCATCGACCATCTGCTGATCGTGAGTGTCGTATCGGTACACGGATCGGCCTCACTCGCTTGGAGCAGCCCGCAAGATTATCAGGGCCCATCGGGGGCTTGAACCAATATTTTCGACTAACGATAGAACCCGCGTGTCATACTCAGGGGCATACGCGACACGAAATACGGGGGTCATCCAATGGCCGAGAGTGACAGCGAAGCGGCTATCGATGCATCGAGAGC
>JAPULC010000001.1 GCA_027295305.1 Gammaproteobacteria bacterium | reverse complement strand
GCCATGCTCTGCATGAACGCGCGGCGCGAACGATAGACGTGTTCGGGTGTGATCTCGTAGCTTCTGATGTCGGCCGGTTTTTTTATCAGCACATCGACACTCCTGGTGGGTCAGCCGCCTGATTGGACCACAGGAATGGAGAGTTATTCGCTCTTCGCCGATGACGCACGCCCGGAGCGCAGATTCCAGAGATAGTGCACTGGGCCCGAGAGCGCGTACAGCGAGAACCCTGTCAGCAGCACCTTCGGCGGATCCACGAGGATGACCGAAAACACGAGCACCACCAGCACCAGGGTGATGAACGGCACGCGGCCCCTGAGGGGCAATTCCTTCGGGCTGAAATACTTGAAGTTGGACACCATCAACAACCCGGCGGCAGCCGTCACCGTGGCCATCACGATCTCGCGCCATGGCGACAGATCTCCAAGCCCAAGGTCCACCCACACCCACACAGTGCCCACAACCAGCGCCGCTGCCGACGGGCTCGCAAGACCTGTGAAGGCGGCGTGATCGGAGGGCTGCGTGTTGAAACGTGCAAGGCGCAGCGCGGCGCACACCATGTAGATGAACGTCACCACCCAGCCAATCTGGCCGAGCTCGGAGAGTGCAAACGTGAATGCGACGAGCGACGGCGCCACGCCAAAGGCCACCATGTCGGAGAGGCTGTCGTATTCCGCACCGAACGCGCTGGTGCTGCGGGTGATACGCGCTACGCGGCCATCGGCGGCGTCCAGGAGCATGGCGGCGAAGATCGCGATTGCCGCGTTCACGAACTTGCCGTTCATCGCTTGGACGACGGCGAAGAAGCCGGCAAACAACGCACCCGTCGTGATCAGGTTCGGCAGCAGATAGACACCGCGCGCTTCCCGAAAACGTTGGCCGATGCTCCGTCGCCGGTCGTGGGCGGATCGACCGTCCTCGCCTTGCCCCTCGTCCTCGTCAAGTGCGGGATCCGCGGCGGCGCCGCCTTCGATCGCCTTTAGGTTGTGTTGCTTGTTCTCTTCTTCCATTGGGATCAGCCCGTCGACTTCGCAATCTAGAAGCCCCGTAGGAGCGGCTTCAGCCGCGATTGGCACATCTCGCGGAGCCCCTCGAATCGCGGCTAAAGCCGCTCCTACGAAGAAGTGTTGCCGAGCAGATTCGGGGTTACCCAACGCCCCGCCACACCCAGAGAGATTTAGACCTCAGTTGATGTCCTCATCCACCAGGCGATTCTCTTGAATCCACGGCATCATGCCCCTGAGCCGCTTGCCCACCTCTTCGATCTGGTGCTCACGGCCCATGCGCCGCTTGGCTTTGAGCGTCGTCGCACCCGTCTGATTTTCGGTCACGAACTCGCGCGCGAACTCGCCCTCCTGAATCTCCTTGAGGATACGCCGCATTTCCGCTCGGGTCTCATCGGTAATGATACGCGGTCCGCGGGTCAGATCTCCGTACTCGGCAGTGTTCGAGATGGAGTAGCGCATGTTCGCAATGCCGCCTTCGTACATCAGATCGACGATCAGCTTGAGCTCGTGCAGGCATTCGAAATAAGCCATCTCGGGGGCATAGCCTGCTTCCACGAGTATCTCGAATCCTGCCGTGGCGAGATGGGTCAGTCCGCCGCACAGCACCACCTGTTCGCCGAACAGATCCGTCTCCGTCTCCTCGCGAAAGCTCGTCTCGATGATGCCGGCCCGCCCCCCGCCGTTGGCCGATGCATACGAGAGCGCAATCTCCTTCGCCATGCCGGAAGGATTCTGTGCGATCGCAATCAGACACGGCACGCCGCCGCCCTCGCGATAGGTCGAGCGCACCGTGTGTCCCGGGCCCTTGGGCGCAATCATGATCACATCGATGTCCGAACGCGGCGCGATCAGCTCGAAGTGGATATTGAAACCGTGCGCGAACGCCACCGCGGAGCCATCCTTGAGGTTGTCCGCGATCTCGTCTGCATAGATGTGTCGCTGGGTCTCGTCCGGCGTCAGCATCATCACCACGTCGGCATCGGTCACCGCGGTGGGCACATCGGACACGGCGAGCCCGGCCTTCTCCGCCTTGCTCCAGGACGACGAGTCCCTGCGTAAACCCACCACCACCTCGACGCCGGAATCTTTCAGATTGTTGGCGTGGGCATGGCCTTGAGAGCCGTAACCGATGATGGCGACCCGCTTCCCCTGAATGATGGAGAGGTCCGCGTCTTTGTCGTAGTAAACCTGCATGTGTCATCTCCCCCAATATTTTCGGACGCGGCTCCTACAGGATCGCACATTCTCTGTGGGAGCGGCTTCAGCCGCGATTCCAGCGACGTCGTAGGATCTACCGATGGCTCTCCGTAGGAGCGGCTTCCAGCCGCGATTCTAGCGACTTCGCAAAATCTACCAATCGCGGCCGGAGGCCGCTCCTACGCTAGCAATCGTGCCGCCAACATAAATTCACAAGCTCAAAATCTTGTCGCCGCGTGCAAGCCCCGATACGCCTGAACGCACCACTTCGAGCACCGAGGCTGCGCCGACGGCATCAATGAACGCCTCGAGTTTCTGGGTGGTTCCCGTGAGCTGCACCGTGTACGCGCTCGACGTCGCGTCCACCACCTGGCCCCGAAAGATGTCGGCGGCGCGTTTCACCTCGGCGCGCTGCTCACCCTCGGCCCGCACCTTGATGAGCATCAGCTCGCGCTCGATGTGATCGCCCTCGGTGAGATCCACCACCTTCACCACCTCGATCAGCTTGTTGAGGTGCTTCGTGATCTGTTCGATCTTACGCTCGTCCCCGAACGTCGTAAGCGTCAGGCGCGAGAGGGTCTCGTCTTCGGTGGGCGCGACGGTGAGGGTCTCGATGTTGTAGTTACGCTGGGCAAAAAGCCCCACGACGCGCGAGAGCGCACCGGCCTCGTTTTCGAGCAGCACCGCGATGATCCTGCGCATCTCAGCTCTTCTCCGCTTTCGACAGCAACATGTCACGCATGGAGCCGCCCTTGATCGCCATGGGATAGACGTGCTCGTCGGGATCCACCGACACATCCAGGAACACGAGCTTATTGCGATACTTGTCGCTGAAGACCTCCGCCATGGCGTCGTCGAGCTGATCGATGGAGTCGACCCGCATACCCGCATGACCGAAGGATTGAGCGAGCGCAACGAAGTCCGGCAGCGCATTCGCATAGGTGCTGTGCGAAAGACGTCCGCCGTACTGCAGGTCCTGCCACTGCTTCACCATGCCAAGGGTCGCATTGTTCAGGTTCACGATCTTCACCGGCAATGCGTACTGCATGCAGGTGGATAGCTCCTGCATGTTCATCATGAAGCTGCCCTCGGAGGTGACGCACGCCACCACGGCATCGGGAAATGCGAACTGCACACCCATGGCTGCGGGCAAACCGAATCCCATCGTGCCGAGGCCCCCCGAGTTGATCCACCGCCGGGGTTTGTCGAACTTGTAGTACTGCGCCGCGAACATCTGATGCTGACCGACATCCGAGGTCACATAGGCATCTCCCCCGGTGGCTCGATACAACGATTGAATGACCTGTTGGGGCTTCAGCGGCTCGCCGGGCTGGGTGCGATGGCGCTGGTCGTGATCGAGGCCGTGCTTGGCGCGCCAATCGTCGATTCTCGCCCACCATTGCCCCAGTGCGTCGGTGTCCGGCAGCTCCGGATCGCTCGCCATGCGTTCCTTGACGAGTGCGAGCATGTCGGTGAGCACGGGCTTGACCGGTCCGACGATGGGAACGTCCACGTCGATGATCTTCGCAACCGACGCCGGGTCCACGTCGAGGTGGATGATCTTCGCGCCCGGGCAGAACTTGCCGGGCGCGTTGGTGACACGATCGTCGAAGCGCGCGCCGATCGCCACGATCAGATCGGCATCGTGCATGGCATTGTTGGCCTCGAAGGTGCCATGCATGCCGAGCATGCCGAGACTCTGCGGGTCGGTGCCCGGAAAACCGCCGAGTCCCATGAGGGTGTTCGTGACCGGGTAGTTGAGCAGCCGCGCGAGCTCGGTCAGCAGCTCCGCAGCTTCGCCTTGCACCACACCGCCCCCCGCATAGAGCACCGGCCTTTTGGCACCGAGCAACACGTCGACGGCCTTGCGAATCTGCCCGGCGTGGCCGCGTGTAGCGGGATTGTACGAGCGCATCCGGACGCTCTCGGGATAGTGATATTCCACCTGATGGTTGGGGTCGGTGGTGTCCTTCGGCACGTCGATCACGACGGGCCCGGGCCGTCCGGTAGTGGCGATGTAGAACGACTTCTTCACCACCTCGGGAATCTCCTCGGCGCTCCTCACGAGGAAGCTGTGCTTCACCACGGGGCGCGAGATCCCCACCATGTCGGTTTCCTGGAAGGAATCGGTGCCAATGAGGTCGCTCGGTACCTGCGCGGAAATCACAACCAGGGGAATGGAGTCCATGTAGGCGGTTGCGATTCCGGTTATCGCATTGGTGGCCCCCGGACCCGAGGTCACCATCACGACCCCCGGGCGTCCCGTGGCTCGGGCATAACCGTCCGCCATGTGGGTGGCGGCCTGCTCGTGGCGCACCAGGATGTGCTCGACCCGCTGCTGTTTGAAGATTGCGTCATAGATGTGCAGCGCGGCGCCACCGGGATAGCCGAACAGATATTCCACGCCCTCGTCCTGCAGGGCGCGGATCAGCATTTCTCCGCCTGAGAGGACCTCAGCCATGGTCTGCGCTCACCTTCACCTAATTGCCCCTGGATCGCTCCGTGGGTGCCTTACCGGTCCCGCCGCCCACACAAGGGTACCCCGACGAGCGCCGCAGCGGCGGCATACGCGCCGTCGACGCGAAACAGCAGGGGCCAGGGAGCCGGCTATTCTTGACCCTAGCTCCAGCTGTGTCAACGCGTCGGGCCGCGTAGGACGTCAGCAGGCCTGGGGCCATTCGGGAGCGTTTCACGGAGTGATCTACTCCTCAAAACTCGCCCCGAATTAAGCATTTAGCGGGTTCCTGTGATATTCTCAAAAAGATGTCTGGAGCAGCTTCGAGATGGTTAAAGCAAGCTATTCCACCGGCCTGACACTGCTGATTCTGGCACTTCCATTCCTTCTTGGCGCCGAGATCTACAGGTGGGTCGACGCAGATGGCTTGGTACATTTCAGCGAGCGCCCCGAGCGCAACACCGTCCCCGAGCGAATCAGCGTGACCAGCGGTGCTGGATCGCGTTCGATGGCACCCGTGCCTACCACGCTAGCTGATCCGTCCGATGACGCCGGCGCGCGCCCGCTGAACCCTCAGCAGCAAGCGCTGCAAGACCAGCTCAACAAGCAGGAACATACGCGGCTCCAGGACATCGCCAAGATTCGCGGCGAGAATTGCGTCGTCGCCCAGAAGCGTTTTGACAACCTCACCCAATATGCACGCATTCGCATGCGCGGAAACGACGGCGAGTATCGGGTGCTGTCCGAGGACCAACGCCTCTCGGAGATCAACCAGGCGAAGGCGGACGTGGTCGAATTCTGCTCGGGATAGAACCCCAGGTGACTTCCTTCCGTAATACGGCTACGTCTCCGTACGAGCGGCTTCGGCCGCGAATCAGGCGCATAGCGCCCGCTCGTCCCGACCGGACTCAAACGCTGGGCATTGAGCCCGGCGTTTTCGTATCGCGGCTGGAAGCCGCGCCTACAGTCGCGGGCCGCAACCGACGTTCATTGCCACTTGCCGTTCCGATCCAGACGAGCGCTGCAAAGCGCCCTGTCACGCCATCGCGCCGGTAAGAA